>DASQBH010001665.1:0-3129 GCA_035635315.1 Longimicrobium sp. | reverse complement strand
CCGTGCAGCCGCCGCCCCAGGTGGTCGATGGAGACGGCCGCGCCGTTCACGCGCGGGTGCGTGGGCGGGCCCTCGCGCAGCCCCGCGGCGATCGAACGGATACCGTCGATGAAAGCGGTCAGGGGCATCAGCTCTCCCGCCCGGGTTCTTCGGAAGACCGCTTCACCCCGCGGCGCGGAGCGATGCGGCGGCCCTTGACCCGCTGCTCGGCGGACGTCTCCGCCACCGGCGTCTCGAAAGCCGGGGGCTCGGGGGTGGCGGGGAGCGCGGGGAGGCGGACGGTGAAGATGCATCCGCGCCCCGGCTCGCTTTCCATCGTCACCTCGCCGCTCAGCAGCCCCGCCAGCTGGCGCGCCACCGCCAGCCCCAGCCCCGTCCCTCCCATCCGCGCGTTGGTCTGGTCCACCTGCCAGAAGGGGTCGAAGACGTGCTCCGCGTGCTCGGGCGAAATCCCGCACCCCGTGTCCGTAACCCGCAGCACCAGCGCGCCCTCCTCCAGGTCCAGCTCCAGCCGCACCTCGCCCTTTTCAGTGAACTTGACGGCGTTGGCCGCCAGGTTCAGCACGATCAGGCGCACCTTGCCCGGGTCGGTGTGAAAGAGGACGGGGTTCTCCGGCACGCGCAGGGGAAAGGCCAGCCCCTTGGCGGCCGCCAGCGGGTGCACGATCATCGCCGCCTCGCGCACCACGGCGGCAAGGTCCACCTCGCGCAGGCGCAGCTCCGAGCGGCCGGACTGCTGCTGCGCAAAGGTCAGGATCTCGCCGATCAGCGTGAGCAGGTGGTCGCTGGCGCCGCGGATGCGCTCCACGTTGTGGCGCTGCTTTTCGTTCAGCGGGCCCGCCGCCTCGGCCGTCAGCAGGTCGGCAAAGCCCTGCACGGCGGTGAGCGGGGTGCGGAACTCGTGCGAGATGGTGCCCAGGAACGCCTTGCGGGCGCGGTTGGCCGACTCGGCCTCGTGGCGCGCCAGGTTGGCCTCGTCCAGCAGCTCCTCGGCGCGGCGGGCGGTAAGGGTGGCGGCCAGGCGCGCCTCCTCGGCGGCCCGCCGCGCTTCTTCGCTGGCGGCGTACAGGCGGGCGTTGTCCACGGCCATGGCGCAGCGGCGCCCCAGGTCCTCGGCCAGCAGCAGGTCGGCGTCGTCGTACTCGCGGCGGTCGTCGGAGACGAAGGTGATGGCGCCCAGGGTGCGTCCCCGCGCCGCCATGGGCACCATCAGGAACGAGCGCGCCCCCAGCTCCTGCAGCAGCAGCCGGTGCTCCTCTTCGGCGATCCCCTCCAGCACGTCGTCGTCGTACGCCAGCACGAACTCCGACTCGCGCGTGCGGATGACCCGCGCGGCGCCCAGCACGTCGTCGGGACCGGGCGGATGCGCGTCGTAGAAGGCGCGGGCCACGGCCTGCTTTTCGGGGTCGGGGTGGATGACGGCCACGCGGCGGATCACGTCGTCGGGCTCCACGATGTCGACCATGCACCAGGTGCCGAAGTACGGCAGCGCCAGCCCGGCGCCGGTGGCCAGGGTGGTCTCGAAGTCCAGCGAGTTGGCCAGGCAGCGGCTGGTCTCCGCCAGAAAGGCGAAGCGGGTGCGCACGTTGGTGGTGGGCGACTTCGCCTCGCCATGCGGAGCGGCGGCTTCGGAATCCGGGATCAGCGTGCTCATGCGTCTTTCTCTCGCGGGGTCGGGTGCACGCAATCTAACCTGCTGGAAACAAATAACCTATGGAACCGGACCGGCGTCGCGCGCACCCGCGCGCGGGGGGATTGCGGCCGCCGCTCGGGCCTCTCCGCGCGGCCGGCGGGACGACCACGCGGGAGCCGGATGCTCCCGGCCCCCACGTGTCGGTCGTGCACCGGTGGATCAGGGGGGCGCCGTACGCCTGCCGCGGCACCTGCCGGCCGGCCCCGCCCCGTGCATCGCGCTCATGGCACGCAGGCCGTGAGCACGGTGTTGGTGATGGTCACGTCGCCCTGCGACCATGCGTTCCCGTGCAGGGTTCCGCGGGTGGTGGTGACGTTGCCCCCGGCCAGGATGGCGCCCCGCAGGTTGGAGTCCGTCATGGTGGCGGCATCCTCCACCCACCAGGTGACGTTGCACTCCGACGCCGCACCGGCCATGACCACCGAGAATCCGGTGCCGGTAAGCGCGCCCACCCCGCTGGTGCCCACCTTGAACAGCCACACGCCGCTGGCGGGCCCGTTGAGCGTCAGCACCCCGGTCAGGGTGGCCGCGTTGTCGAAGCAGTACACGCCGGGCGGCAGCGTGACGCCCGCCAGCGTACCGGTCAGCACCGTGCCGCACGGTACGTCTTCGCGCGCGTCGTACGCGGCCACGAAGTTGTTGTAGGCCGAGACCGCGGCGGCGGTGCCGATCTGCACCGTTCCACCCGTGACGGGGCAGTTCACCCCGGCGAACGAGCCGGCGGGGGGGCCCCGGAAGGTGCCCACGTCGCCGCTGATGCTTCCGCTGGTGCAGGCCACCGCCGTGTTCGCCAGCACGCGGAAGGTGGCCGCGGGCGGGGGAGGCGGCGGGACCACCGGGGGCGAGGTCACGATGACCGTCGCCGAACCGGAGATGGCGCCCTGGGTGGCCCGGACGGTGTTGGTGAACGTGCCCGTCGAGCTCCCCGCGGTAAAGAGCGCCGTCTGCCCCGTGGTGCCGGGGGGGATGGTGCCGCCGCCGTTGGTGACGGACCAGGTGGGGTTGATGGCGATCACCACGCCGTCGGTGTTCCTGCCCACCGCCGTGAACGTCTGCTGGTCACCGGTCTCCAGCGTTCGGGGATTGGGCGTGACCGTGATGCTGGCCAGCGGGCTCGCCGGCGCGGCGGTCACGGTGACCGTCGCCGTGCCGAAGATGGCCCCGTCGGTCGCCCGGACGCTGTTGGCGAAGGTGCCGGCCGTGTTCCCCGCGGTAAAGAGGCCCGAGCCGGAGTTGATGGTGCCGGGCGGGTTGGTGGTGGACCAGACGGGGTTGATGGCGACGATGTTGCCGCCGGCGTCCCTGCCCACCGCCGTGAACTGCTGCTGGGTGCCCACGGCCAGCGTTTCCGGGTTGGGCGTGACCGTGATGGTCGCCAGCGGACCGACCATGACGATGACCGTCGCCGAACCGGAGATCGTGCCCGAGGTGGCCGT
>DASQBH010001664.1:0-10912 GCA_035635315.1 Longimicrobium sp. | reverse complement strand
GTCCATACCTCCGCGGGCGTGACCTTCCGGTATTCACGGAGCAGGTATTCCGCAAACGCCTCCATCCGTGCCCACTCCACCTCCGACGCCACCTGCCGAACCGACTCACTGACTTTCGCGGCCGCTCTCCCCATCGTGCCGAGAGCCATTTCGGTCGCGGAGAGTGTCGTCCTGTCCGCCGCGAACGTCTCCAGATCCATTCCGGCCGTGAACTCCTGCGCGTGTCGTGCGGAGTCCACCATCGTGAACAGCAGGGCGGAGTTCCGTTCTTCGGCTCGCATCAGCCCTCTACAGCGAGATTCCTCAGTCCACCGGGCGAATGCCCAGGCGCGGCCACAGCTTGTCGACGGTCGCCTTGACGTCGGGCGCCATCTCGATCATGTCGGGCCAGCGGCGGGTAAAGCCTTCGGCCGCCCACTTCTTGGTCCCGTCGATCCCCATCTTGCTGCCGAACGAGGCGATCTGCGAGGCGTGGTCCAGGTCGTCCACCGGCCCGCGGACGAACTCGACGTCGCGCTGGGGATCGATGTTGCCCAGCGCGTACCACCACGCCTCCTGCACGTTGCGCACGTCGATCCACTCGTCGACGACCACGATCACCTTGGCCAGCGACATCAGCCCCATCCCCCACAGGCCGTGCATCACCTTGTAGGCGTGGCCCGGGTACTCCTTTTTGATGCTGACGAACACCAGGTTGTGGAACACGCCCTCGGGGGGCATGTGGTAGTCGTGGATCTCCGGCATGGTCAGCCGCGCCAGCGGCAGGAAGATGCGCTCCGTGGCGCCGCCCAGGTACACGTCCTCCACCGGCGGCCGGCCGACGAGCGTGGCCGGATACACCGGATCCTCGCGCATGGTCACCGTCGTCACGTGAAAGACGGGGTACGGGTCCTCCAGCGTGTAGAACCCGGTGTGGTCGCCGAACGGGCCTTCGATGGCCAGCTCCTCGTCCGTGTCCACGTACCCTTCCAGCACGATCTCCGCCTGCGCCGGGATGGTCAGGTCGCAGGTGAGCGCCTGGCAGGTATACACCGGCTCGCGGCGCAGGAATCCGCCGAACAGGTACTCGTCGATCCCCGGCGGCAGCGGAGCGCTGGGCGTGTACATCGTCGCCGGGTCCCCGCCGATGGCGACGACGACGGGCATCCGCCCGCCGGGCCCGCGCTTCCACGCGCGGTAGTGCGCGGCGCCGCCCTTGTGCTGCTGCCAGTGCATCCCCGTGGTGGTGGGCCCGAACACCTGCATGCGGTACATGCCGATGTTCTGCCCCCCCGTCACCGGGTCAGACGTCACCACCATGGGCAGGGTGATGAAGGGCCCGCCGTCGTCCGGCCACGTCTTGAGTACCGGCAGCTTCGTGAGGTCGAACTCGCCTTCGCGCAGCACCACCTGCTGGCACGGCGGCTTGCCCTTGAACGGCCGCGGCGGGACCTTGGTGAGGTCGTACAGCTTGGGGAGCATGGCCAGCTTGCCCTTGATCCCCTTGGGCACCTCGGGCTTGATGAGCTCCGCGATGCGCCGGGCGTGCTCTTCGAGGGCGTCGACGCCCAGCGCCTCGGCCATGCGCCGCCAGCTGCCGAAGATGTTGATGGCCACGGGGACGTCGCTCTCCGAGCCGTCCATAAGGATCGGCCGCTCGAAGAAGAGCGCGGGCCCGCCGCCCGGCAGCTTCATCGTCCGGTCGGCGATCTCGGCCATCTCCAGGTCCACCGACACCGGCTCGCGCACGCGCACCAGCTGGCCGGTGCGGTCCAGGTGCCGCAGGAACTCGCGCAGGTTCTGAAAGACCATTCGTCTCGCTTCTCTATCGATCCACAGCCGGTTCACGGCTGATGGGAGCTACGGATTTGGGCCAGATGCCGACGCGCTTCGAAAGATCCCGAACCGGCGTCCGCGGGGTGCCCCTCCCCCGGCCCCTCCCCGTTCGTTCCTCACGGAGAGGGGGGAGAACTTCGATCACGCTCCAGCCAGCGACTCCGCAACCCTCCTCCGACACACAGCCCCGCGCAGTTTGCGGGGCTTTTCGCTTTTCCAGCCGCGGGTTTACCCGCCCGGGAGAGAGCCCGCGGAAACGCTGCGGCCCTCAGCTCGACACCGCCCCCACCACGCGCCCCAAAATCACGTACGATACGAACATCACCCCGCCCGTGATCAGCAGCCAGCGGGCGAGCTTCATCTGCCGCAGCCCCACCTCGTCAAAGTAGTGCTCCGGCTTCCACACGCCGACCACCGTGGGCCCCTGCCCCGGGCGCACGTGGCGCCAGGCCAGGAACTGCAGCAGCGCCGACGCCACGCAGCACGCAAAAAAGCCCAGCAGCAGCCCGACGGCCAGGATCTTGATCGGCGTCGTCATCCCTCTTTCATCCCGTGGTGCAGCGCCGCGATGCCGCCGGAGAGCGTCTCCCACTTCACGCCACTGAAGCCGGCCGCCTCCATCCGCCGCGCCAGCTCCGGCCCGTCGGGAAAGCTCATCACCGACTCGGGCAGGTAGGTGTAGGCGGATGAGTGCTTCGAAACCATCCGTCCCACCAGGGGCAGCACCTTGAGGAAGTAGAAGAAGTACAGCCCGCGGAACGGCTGCCACCCCGGCGTGGTGAACTCCAGGATCACCAGCCGCGCGCCGGGCTTGAGCACGCGCGCCATCTCGCGCAGCCCCGCGTCCAGGTCCGCCAGGTTGCGCACTCCGAAGCCCACCGTGGCCCCGTCGAACGCCTCGTCGGCGAAGGGAAGCGCCAGGGCGTCGGCGCACGCGGGGCCGATCGGGGCGCCGCGGGTCTTGCCGGCGCCCACGCCGTTCTCCAGCATTGCGTAGGTGAAGTCGCTGCCCACCACGCGGCCGCGGAACGCCTTTCGCTTGGCCAGCTCCACGGCCAGGTCCAGGGTGCCGGCGCAGTTGTCCAGGTAGGTGCCTTCCGGCGCCCGCTCCCAGCCCAGGCGATTGACGGCGCGCTTGCGCCACAGCCTGTCGATGTTGAGCGACAGGACGTGGTTCAGCAGGTCGTAGCGCGGCGCGATGGAGCTGAACATCCGCCGTACGTGCGCGGCCTTTTCGGCGGGCGCGGGAAGCGCCGTGGGAGGCGCGTGGGTCTGTGGCATCGCGTAAAACCGTTTCTCTGCTTAGAATACGGGCGCCAAAGTAGCCCCGGAACGCCGGCCGGAGCAAGCCTCGCCGCCCGCCGTGAAACTTGCCGCCCGCCCGGCGCGTAGGGCGCCCGGCGAGTCTGAATCTACAGACCCCGAACTCAAGCGGTGAACGAAACCCCGGTCTCGGACCATGAGCTCGTCACTCGCGCCCAGCAGGGCAGCGAGAAGGCGTACCGCGAGCTGCTCGGCCGTTTTCAGCGGCCGGTGTTCTCCATCATCTACCGGATGATCCGCGACCGGGAGCAGGCGGAGGACCTGGCGCAGGAAACGTTCGTGCGCGTGTTCAACAACATCGACCGGTACGATCCGCGCTACAAGTTCAGCAGCTGGATCTTCAAGATCGCCACCAACCTGACGATCGACTGGATTCGGCGTAAGGAGCTGGACACCGTGAGCATCGACGGCTCGCGCAACGCCGTGACGGCGGAGCAGATCGAAGCCACCAGCATCACCATCGCCTCGCAGGACGAGAACCCCGAGGAGTTGCTGGAGGCCAAACAGCTGGGCGAGGAGATCGAGACGGCCATCGGCCGGCTGCGGCCGGAGTACCGCGCCGCCATCCTGCTGCGGCACGTGGACGGGCGCGAGTACCAGGAGATCGCCGAGATCCTGGCCCTCCCCCTGGGGACGGTGAAGACGTACATCCACCGCGGACGCAACGAGCTGCGCGAACAGCTGCAGCACCTGCGCGAGGCGGCATAGATCTGAAACACGGGAGCCCCGGCTCCCGTACGGGCATCCATGGCAACGAACCAAGCCCCGTGAGGCAGCCGTGACCGACGCAACCGGACACCTTCCGTACTGGACCATCGAGCAGCTCGCCGAGGGCAGTCTTTCGCACGTCGAAACGACCCTCGCCGAGCTGCACCTGCGCTCGTGCACGCGCTGCGCCGACGAGCTGAGCGGCGCCCGCGCCGTGGTGGCGGCGCTGGAGCGCATGCCGGTGCTGGCGCCCTCCGCCGGCTTTGCCGACGCGGTGATGGCGCGGGTGCAGATCGCCCCCATCGCCATGAAGGCGCCCGCTCCGTCCATGACGAAGCGCCGCTGGAGCTCCCGCCGCTGGGCGGGGGTGGCGGCGCTGGCGCTGCTGATGCTCCCCGTGCTCGCGGGCGTGGGACCCTTCGCCGCGATGGGCGCCCTGTGGGGCGTGGTGCGCGGCTGGGCCGGCGAAGTGAGCTGGAACCTGTTCTCCGAGGGCACCGAGGTCCTGATCCGCACCGGGATGTTCCAGTGGGGGTCCGACGTCCTGAACGGCATTCCCGGCCCCACGGCCGCGGGCGTGCCCGTGCTTCTTCTGCTGCTGGCGGCGGCGGTCCCCGTCTCTGCCTGGGCGATGGCGCGCCTGCTGCGCGCCCCCATGACCGGACTGACCCATGCGTAACCGATATCTCGCGCCGCCGCTGCTGGCGCTGGCGCTCTCCCTGGTGTCGGCGCCGGGGCTGGACGCCCAGAGCGCCGCCAAGGGGCACGTGCACACCGGCATTACCGCCGACCACACCGTGCTGCACGGCGACGTGGTGTGGTTCCGCGGCCAGCGGCAGGTGGGCCCCATGGAGGTGATCGAGGGCGACGTGGTGGTAGCCAGCGGCTCGCTTACGGTGCGCGGCGAGGTGCACGGCGACGCCGTGGTGGGCAACGGCGACCTGGTGCTGGAGGCCGGCTCGGTGGTCTTTGGCGACGCCGTGGTCACGGGCGGCAAGCTGGTGAACCGCGGCGGCGAGGTGATGGGCGCGGTGCAGCAGGGCGGGCCCGCGCGGCACGCGGGAACGCAGGCGCTGCAGCTGCGCCACGGGATGGTGAGCTGGCTGGGCAAGGGGTGGGGCGGGCTGGCCGGCACCCTGGTGCTGGGGCTGGTGCTCTGCGCGCTGGGCGCGGCGCTCACCGCCTACGGGCGTCCCTACCTGCAGCAGGCCAGCGACATGGTGCGCCGGGCGCCGCTGAACGCGGCCACGGTGGGCCTTTCCGCCAACGTGCTGGCGCTCCCCGCGTTCCTGCTGGGGATGGGCGCGCTCACGCTCACGCTCGTCGGCATCCCGTTCCTGCTCATCTTCATCCCCCTGTTCTGGATGATCGTGTGCGTGCTGGCGGCCGCGGGGATCGTGGCGGTGGCGCACGCCGTTGGCGAGCGGGCCGCCGAGCGCCGCCGCCTGGCCGGCGAGCCGCCGCGCTCCGCCTACGGCTACCTCACGCTGGGCGTGGCGGTGCTGCTGGCCCCGCTGTTCGTTTCGCACCTGCTGGGGGTCACGCCGTTCTCCGGGTGGCTGGCGGGCGCCATGAACGTGGTGTCGTGGACGCTGCTGTGGCTGGCGGCCAGCATCGGCGCGGGCGCGGTGATGATCGTGGCCGTGAGCGGCTGGCGGGAGCACGCGTACCGCAAGGCGATGGTGCTGGGCGGCATGGACGACCTGGGCACCGGCACCCCGCTCTGAAACCCGGCGCCCCGCCGCTCCGTACTGTCGGTCTCGCGGGCCGCTGACGGCCGGCGTCAAAGACGAATCGACACGTTTTGTAGATAGAGGAGGCGTACGATGCTCAGCGCGCTGGTCGGTCTGGTGGTGGCCGCGGTGGTCGGCATGGTGGTGCTCACGGTGGTGCTCGCGATCCTGGGAGTCGTGTTCGGGCTGGCCTTCGGGCTCCTGGGGCTGATGATCGCCCTGGCCATCAAGGTCGTGCCGCTGGTGCTGATCGGCTGGGTGGTGGTCAAGCTGATCCAGCGCAGCGAGCGCAAGTCCAGCTACTCGCAGATCCCGGCTTCGGACCGGCGCTGGCTGGACTCGTAACTGCAGGGAATAGGGAATGGGGAATAGGGAATAGCCTGCAACGGCGTCCCCTGCCCTGCCCCGGACAACGCGCGAAGGGCCGGCGATCGTGGGATCGCCGGCCCTTTTCGTTGGGCCAGGTTCGTCAGCGCTCCGGCCGGCCTCTATCCCGGGCGGATGAATCCGCGGCTGGAACGGCGGGAAGCCCCGCAAACCGCGCGGGGCTGCGTCACCGAAAGCCCGGACGTGACTCCTGAGAGGGTGTTGCTAAACCTCCCACGGAAACAGTCATCCTGAGGGAGGCGCCGCGCCGCAGCTTGTTGATGCGACGTACTTTGGCGCCGACCGAAGGACCTTGCCGGCAGAACCGTGAGGCTGGATTTCTGCCCGGAAGCTTGCGCCTCGCGGGCCGAAAGAAGGTCCTTCGGTCGCGCGCAATTTGTTGTGTGACTTTCAGCTACACGTGGTGCGCTCCCTCAGGATGACATCGCTTCTCCTGATCCTGGAGGTTGGCAACCCTCAGGGAGCGCCGCACCGAAACTTCTCTTACTCCGCACCCGGCGCGCGACCGAAGGACCTCCTCTCGGCCACTGCGAGGCCCGCGAAGCGTGCTGGATCAGCAGCTACGAAGCCCTGCGCAGTTTGCAGGGCTTTCCGCTTTTCCAGCCGCGGGTTTACCCGCCCGGGTACGGAGCCAGCGGATCTACGCCGTCGCTGCTGCCGCCACGATGCCGACGCGCGCCGCCACCGCCTCCGCCACCTCGCGCAGGGCGAGGGCGGCGGGAGACTCGGGCTGGGAGACGACGATGGGGACGCCGGCGTCGCCGCCCTCGCGCACGGGGATCTCCAGCGGCACCTCGCCCAGAAAGTCGATCCCCGTCTGCTCCGCCAGGCGCCGCCCGCCCGCGCGGCCGAAGATCTCGTAGCGCTGTCCGCAGCACGGGCAGATGAAGCCGCTCATGTTCTCCACCACGCCCAGCACGCGGGTGTTGGTGCGCTCGAACATCTTGATGCCGCGCAGCACGTCGCCCGTGGACACGTCCTGCGGCGTGGTGACCATCACCACACCGTCCAGGCGGATGGTCTGCACCAGCGAGAGCTGCGCGTCGCCGGTGCCCGGCGGCATGTCGACGATCAGCACGTCCAGCTCGCCCCACTCCACCTCGCTCAGGAACTGCTTGAGGATGCCGGCGATCATCGGCCCGCGCATGATGGCGGGCTGCTCGTCCTCCAGCAGGAATCCCAGCGACATCAGCCGCACGCCGTGCGAATCCAGCGGCTCCATCTTCTCCTTGCCCCGCTCGCCGATCACCCGCGGCTTGCGGCGCTCGCCGAACATGGTGGGCACGTTGGGGCCGTAGATGTCGGCGTCCAGCAGGCCCACGCGGCGGCCGCTCTGCGCCAGCGCGGCGGCGATGTTCACCGCCACGGTGCTCTTGCCCACGCCGCCCTTGCCGGAGCTGACGGCGATGATGTGCCGCGCGCCGGGGACCAGGTTGGCATTCGGCGTCGGCGCGGGGACGTTCCCCGCCCGCAGCGGCGACTTGCTCTTGGGCATCGGCGCGCCCGCGGCGGGCAGGCTGATGTCGATCTTGACCTTCTGCACGCCCTCCACCCGTTCGGCGGCGGCGCGCGACAGGCGGACCAGGGTGCCCGGATCGTCCGCCTGCAGGGCGAACTTGAAGCGGACGGTGCCGTCTTCCAGCACGTCCAGCTCGCGCACGCGCCCGGACGACACCACGTCGTCGCCGGTGGTGGGGTGCAGAACGGTGGTCAGCGCGGCGGCGACGCGGCGCAGCACGGCGTCGCGCTCGGATGGTTGCATATCAGAAACAGGTGCGTGAGTGCGTCAGTGCGTGAGTGCGGAAGTCGATTCCGCTTCTCCGGCTGCTGGATGATACACCCAAACGCGCGGCGGTGCGAGCGGCGGATGACGCGGGGAGTCCGCGTCTGGATCAATCGCCGGCGGCGGCGTGTACGTCCCGGGCCCGCATGCACGGGCTTCCTTCCCCCCCTCCAGCCCCGGAAAGGAGACGGCGCGTCCGCACGCGGGGTGCCGTCCGGCGCCCCGGCTCGAAAAAACCAGCTTCACAGAAAGAAGGGGCTATGAAGACAGCTTCGTTGGTCGCAGGACTGATGGCGTTGGCCACGTTCTCCGCCGTCCCCGCGGCGGCGCAGGCCGTCCGGCCGGGCGGGGAGGGATCCGACATGCGCGGCTTTTCGCTCGGGGTGCACCTGAGCGGCAGCCACATCCAGACCCCCGGCAGCGACACCCGCATGGTGCCGGCCGGCGGCCTGGGGATCACGCTGGGGTACGGGATCAGCGAGCGCATCCAGGCGTTCGTCCGCACCAGCAGCGGCTACCGCAACAGCCAGCTGGACCTGGGCGCGCGGTACCGTTTCGGCAGGCCGGGGCAGGCGCTACGGCCGTACGCGGAGGTCGCGGTCAGCCGTATAGGCACCATCCGTGGGCCAAATACCGACTCCGGCAGCGAGCCCTTCAACCCCCTGGTCCGCTCGACGGGATACGGGCTCACGGCGGGCGCCGGTGTGGAGTACACCATCAGTCCCCGCCTGGGCCTGGACCTGGGCCTGGTCCATACCCGCGGGCAACTGAGCCGGCCTCCGAGCATGCCGGAGCTCGGCAAGAACGTTGCAGCCACGCGCATCCACCTGGGCGTGACCTGGCGCCCGTAGCGGATCGGCCGCGGCGAATCAGATCCTGAAAAGATTGGGGGTACAGAGGAACAGACAACAGCCAGAGGAACGGAGGGAGATTGGTTTCCCCTGTTCCTCTGGCTGTTGTCTGTTCCTCTGTGCCTGATGCTTTTCCGGATGATCAACCGACGCGGTCGCGCCAGGTGAAAGGGGTGTCGCCGCGAAGGAAGGTGGCCTCGAACTCGTGCGCGGGGAGCGGCGGGGAGATGAGGAAGCCCTGCGCGTAGTCGCACCCCAGGGCGCGCAGGGCGGCCAGCTGCTCGCGCGTCTCCACCCCCTCCGCCACCACGCGCACCCCCAGGCTGCGCGCCATGGCCACGATGGTGCGCACGATCTCGGCGCCACGGTGCGCACCGGTGCTGGCGCCGTCCATCTCTCCCACGAACGAACGGTCGATCTTGAGCGCGTCCAGCGGCAGCCGGTGCAGCGAGCTCAGGCTGCTGTAGCCGGTGCCAAAGTCGTCCAGGTACACCTGCACCTGCCGCCGCTTGAGGGCGCGCAGCACCCCCGCCGCGGTGGCGGGGTCCTCCACCAGCGAGCTTTCCGTAAGCTCCAGCTTGAGCGCGGCGGGGGGCAGGCCGTGCTCGCCCAGCGTGGTGGCCACGGCGTCCACCAGCCCCGGCTCGCGCAGCTGCCAGGGCGACACGTTCACGCTCACCTCCAGCCCCGCGGCGCCCGGCAGCTCCGCGCGCCACTCGGCCAGCTGCCGCGCCGCCTCGCCCATCACCCACGCCCCCAGCGCGCCGATGAGCCCCGTGTCTTCCGCCAGCGAGACGAAGCGCTGCGGGGAGACGTGGCCGTGCAGCGGGTGGTCCCACCGCACCAGCGCCTCGGCGCCCACCACGGCGCCGGTGGCCAGCGCGACGATGGGCTGAAAGGCCAGCCCCAACTCCTGGCGGGCCAGGGCGGCGCGCAGGTCCGTCTCCATCCCCAGCCGCTCCAGCACGGCGCGGTGCATGGCTCCGTCGAACACGGCGCGGGTGCTGCCGACGGCCTTGGCGTGGTACATGGCCATGTCGGCGTTGCGCAGCAGCTCGTCGGGGGAGCCGCCGGCGCCCTCCGCCAGCGCGATGCCGATGGTGGCGGTGGTGTAGGTGCGGTAGCTCCCCAGCTCCAGCGGCGCCTCCAGCGCCTCGCGCACCTGGTCGGCCACGGCCAGCGCGTGCTCGCGGCCCTCGGCGCGGGGGAGGAAGATGATGAACTCGTCGCCGCCAAAGCGGGCCACGGTGTCGGCGGGGCCGGCGCAGGAGGCCAGCCGGCCGGCCACCTGGCGCAGCAGCTCGTCGCCCACGCCGTGGCCCAGCGAGTCGTTTACGTTCTTGAAGCGGTCCAGGTCCAGGAACAGCACGGCGCAGCGGGCGCCGGGCTCCTGCCCCAGCGAATCCAGGGCGGCGCGCATCCGCTCCGCCAGCAGCACGCGGTTGGGCAGCCCCGTCAGCGGGTCGTGCAGGGCCAGGTGGCGCAGCCGCTCCTCCAGCCCGTCGCGCTCCGCCTCCGCGCGGGTGCGCCGGGTGAGGTCGTCCAGCATGGCGACGCAAAAGCGCGGGCCGCCGTCGTCGCGCACCAGCGACACCGTGAGCCGCGCGGGAAAGGCGGCGCCGCCGGCGCACAGGTAGCGCAGCTCCAGCTGGTAGCTGGCAAGCTGGCCCGCCACCAGGCGGTGAAAGAGCACGGCGGCGTGCTCGCGGTCGTCGGGGTGGTGCAGGGCGCCAAAGGGGATGCGCCGCAGGTCGTCGGCCGGAAGGCCCACCAGGCGCTGGAACGCGGCGTTGGCCTCCAGCACCTGCCCCCGCAGGTCCACCACCGCGATCCCCAGCGCGGAGCCCTCGAACACGGCGCGGAACCACTCCTCGCGCTGCCGCGGGGTGTGCGGCAGCGGGTCGTGCGGGGGGGCGTGCGTGAGCGAAGGCGGCTGGGGGATGGACATCGTTCGCCGCGTGGGTGAGGGGCCCTGCCACCGGCGCCGGCCGGATTTCGCTCCCCGGCGCAAGTTTCGGGACGTTGCGCCTTGCAATCCCCGCGCCCTCTGCTGCCGCGGCACGTGGCAGACACCGCCGCGCCCCGCGTCGATCTCCTCGCGCACCGGGATTTGACGCTCCGCGGGGGTCGCGATAGGATCGTGCCCCTTCGTCCTCCGCCGCGCGCCATTTGCACTCCCGGCCGGCGGAGCTTCAATCTTCCGGAATGCTCCTGATGCACCGCTCGCTGCCGTCCGATCGTCGCTGCCCCTGCGCCCTGCGGGCCGCCACCGCGTGCGCCGCCCTCCTCGTCGTGACCGGCTGCGCCACCCC
>DASQBH010001663.1:0-2015 GCA_035635315.1 Longimicrobium sp. | reverse complement strand
GGCGGCCACGCTGCTGCTGCGGGCGATGGCGCAGGCCGCGGACGAGGCGGGGTGCGCTCCCGCCGTCTCGGAGACGTGGCTGGACGAAAGTGACCTGATCGCCGGCTCCGGCGCCGTCTCGCGCGGAGACTCCACGTTGATCGAGGGCAGTGTGCGGATGCAGGTGGACCGCGTGCGGGCGGAGCTGCGCGCGCTGTGCGCCCGGTCCAATCCCCTCCTCGATTCGCTCCGCGCCATGCAGTCCCGCCTGGCCGGTCCGGCTCCGGAGTCAGCCGGGGCCGTCACGGTGACGCCGGCGGAGCTGTGCGCGGCGGCCGCGTTCGGCCACTGCATCACCTTCGCGCTCGGCTCCGCCGAGATTCAGCCGGAATTCGTCCCCGCGCTGCGCCAGGTCGCCGAGCGGATCGGCGGCATCCACCTCCCCGTGCGCATCGTCATCGAAGGCACCGCCGATACCCGGGGCGATCCGGGGACGGGCCACCCGCTGGGGCTGGCCCGCGCCGCGGCGGTGCGCGACGCGCTGGTGCGGCTGGGCGTGCGGGAGGACTGGCTGGCGGTGGAAAGCTGCGGCGCGGAGGCGCGCTGCCAGCTGGTTCCCGGCGCCGGCGGCTCCATGCCCGGCGCGGAGCTCAACCGGCGCGTCGCCTTTCACCTGCGGATACGGGAAAGCCGGCCATGACCACACGATGGATGTACGCCTGCGCGCTGGCCGCGGGGCTGACCGGCGCGCCGCACGCCGCCCAGGCGCAGCGGGTGGAGATCGCGCTCGCCGTGGAACCGGGCGAGGCCGGCGCCGCGGCCGCGTCGGTGGATGCGTTCGTGGCGCAGTCGACCGCCGCCATGCTGCGGCAGGTGCAGGTGCTCACGGAGCCGGGGCGCGGGCTGGGGAACGAGATCGTAGACCTGCCCTGCGACCGCCAGCCGCAGCCCGCCGAGATGGGGATCGCGCGGATGCGCCCGGACGCCATCGTGACCGCCGTCGTCTGGCGGATCCGCGCCAACCAGCTGATCGAACGGCTGGAGCAGCCGCTCTCCGTCTGCTTTCCCGCCAACCGCTACCGGCCGGACCGCGCCTACCACAACGTGATCCGCTTCAACTCCGAGTGGCTGGCGCGGCGCGGCGCCGGCCGCGGCTTTGTGCTCAGCGGGTACGCGCAGCCGGGCGAAGCACCCGCCACCCTGGGCCGCGACCGCGCCTTCTGGGTGCGCCAGGAAAGCGGCGCCAACCTGCAGCGCCGGCTCGTCCCCGTCGACGCGGGATGCAGCGATGTGCCCGGCGAAGCGCGCTGGGTGCACTACGTCCTTTCCACGGAGCGCGCCGGCGCGGGGACGACGGCCGCGACTGCGCGGCCCGCGGCGTGCCGGCGGCAGGGACCTTGAGACCAGGAGATCACCGTTATGGCGGTTGAATCGGCGGTGCGGGCAAAAGGGACCCGCGCGCAGGTCAGGGAGCGGGCCGACCGCGCCCGCACGCGGCTGGCCCACTTCACGCTCTGGTTCCCCCTTGCGGGGAGCGTCGTGATCCTGATCCGCCCCGTCGTGGCGTTCCAGCTGAACGGCGACTCCGCAACACCGGGCGAGCTGATCTCGGCGCTGCTCCAGCTGTGGGGGCTGTACGGGCCGTACCTGGTGGCCATCTTCGCGTACCTGTGGGCGCAGCAGAAGGTGTCCACCGGCGCGGAAAAGGCGCCCAACGGCTGGCAGATGTCGGTGCTGGCGCACAGCTTCACCATGCAGATCATCATCGTGGTCTACGTCGTGCCGCTGTTCATCTACGCGATCATCTGGCCGATCGAAACCGCCAACAAGGCCATGGCCCTCTACCAGAGCGCAGTGCACACCTTTACCGCCGCCGCCATCACCTACTTCTTCGCCCGGCCGGAGCAGGACGCCGCGGCCAAGCCGGCGGGCTGAACCGGCGCGTGGAGGTACGCGCCAGGGCCGTCGCCGTCGTTCGCAGCCGGGACCGGGTGCTGGTGGAGCGTGGATACGACCGGGTGGCCGGCAGCCGCTTC
>DASQBH010001662.1:0-3537 GCA_035635315.1 Longimicrobium sp. | reverse complement strand
GGGTGAGAATCGCGGCCGCGCGTTTTGCCGCTCACCCGTCCCTGCAGGCTCACGCGTACCGGTCGTGGTGGCGAATCCAGCGCATGATGCCGTCGGGCTCGTTACGGCCCAGCGGGGTGAGGTCAAGCAGGTTGTAGGTGTTCATGAAGAGGTCCAGCCCGCGCGTGTAGGTGGAGTAGGTGTGGAACACGCGGTCGCCGTCGCGAACGAACACGCTCATCCCCGGCCACTCGCCGGCCTGCATGGGCAGGGCGCCACGGGCCGAAAGGCTTTCGATCGGCTCGAAGTTGTACGTCGTGCTTCCCGCCTCCGGATCGACCGTGGCCTGGTAGTCGTAGTTGAAGGTGGTGCCCGCCGACGAATACCAGGGGAAGCTCCATCCCATCCGCGCCCGGAACGCCTGCAGCTTCTCGACGGGCGCGCGCGAAACCGCCGCGAACGCCGTGTCGCGGGCGGCCAGGTGCACCAGCGCACCGGAAACGTTGTCCATCACGTACGAGCAGCTCTTGCACCCCTGCTCCCACGCCGGGTCGAACATGAAGTGGTAGACCACCAGCTGTGGGTGAGCGCCGAACAGCTCCAGCAGCGGCGTGGCGCCCTGGGGGCCCTGGAAGACGTACTCCTTTTCGACGGCCACGCGCGGCAGGCTTCGCCGCTCCTGGGCGAGCGCGTCGCGCTGGCGCGTGAGCTCCTTTTCGCGGGCGAGCAGGGTGGTGCGCGCGGCCAGCCACTCCTCGCGCGAAACGATCGGGGTTGCGTTCATGACGGTGTTCCTCGGGTTGGGGATGGGACCAGGCGCGGCGGACCGGCGCCGCGCGGTGTGGCGGAGGCCCACGGCCGCCGCGGCAAGGCCGCCCGCGCCGCCGACGCCGGCAGCCCACACAGCCAGGGCAGACAGGCAGGCGGGGCACATCATTCGTCCTCCAGGCTTTCGGCGATGCGCTTGATGGAGACGAGGCGCGCGTCCCATTCGGAGGCCAGCCCGGCCAGCCAGCGCGCCGCCTGCTCCAGCCGGTCCGGCTGCACGCGGTAGCGCACCTCGCGCCCGGTGCGCCGCGCGCGCAGCAGCCCCGCGCGGCTGAGCACGGACAGGTGCTTGGCCACGGCCGGGCGGCTGACGGGGAGCTGTCCGGCGAGCGAGGTGGCCGTCTCCTCGCCGCGCGCGGCCACCAGGTTCAACAGCAGCCAGCGCGCGGGGTCGGCGATGGCGGCGACGGCGGGGTCGACCGGCTCGAAGCCGGCGGAGCGCAGGCGCGGCGTCATTCCGCCATCCCCGGCGCGTAGGCCGCCAGCTCGGCCAGCTCCGACGTCCAGCCCTTGCCGTTCAGCCGCGTGTACTCGGTGAGCTCGTCGGCGGACATCCGTAGCGTGCGGATGCCGCTTTCCACCACGCGCAGCAGGGTGCCGCCGCCGGCGTCCGCCAGCGTGAACTCCACCAGCGTGGAGTTGTCCGGGTCCGGCTCCTCGTCACGCCCTCGCACCCAGCGGAACGAAAAGAGCCGCGGCGGCTCCACGCGCTCCACCCGGGCGCGGGTGGTCCCGACCTTTTTCCAGGTGAGGGTGATGGCGCCGCCGGGACGCAGGTCGATGGTCGCGCCCGCGTCGCCGAACCAGGTGCCGAGGTGCCGGGCTTCCGTCAGCGCCCTCCATACGCGCGCCGCCGGCGCGGCGATGTGGATCTCGCGTTCGATCTGGTCGGGAATCACGTCGGCGTCTCCAGGAGTCAGGGTACGGGCACGTAACGTAACTTTATAGTTACACTACCGGACGCGATCGCGCAACTATGAAGTTACGCATCGCGGTCGATCGCCCCCCGTACGGTGGATGACGGCGCGTTCGAAACACGTTTACGCGAAAACGGCAGAGACGCAGAGAAGCCACCCGGGCTGGTCTCTTTGCGTCTCTGCCGTCTCCGCGTGAAGCCGGGTCCGTCGTCGAGCTGGACGATCAGCCTTCGCCGGCACGCTCCATCGACGTCTGCTCGGCGACCGTGGCGTCAGAAGCCGATGCGGCGCGGATCGGCAGGGAGCATCGACAGGTCTGTGTCGATGTCCTCGGCCTGGAGGGTCGTCAGCTCGTCCACGGTGACGGCGCCGTCGCCGGCGGCGCGGGTGGCCATGTGCGCGTACGCCTGCTCGAACAGCGACCGGGCGAATCGCGCGTTGCCGAAGGAGCGCTTGCCCGCGGCCGAGGCAAACACCTTCTCCGCCTTCTCCAGCGCGCCCTCGCCCAGCGCGATCCCCACCTCGTCCGCCATCCGCCCGAAGATCTCGCTCAGCTCGCCGGCGTCGTAGTCGGGGAAGTCGATGTACGTCTTGAAGCGGCTGCGCAGCCCCGGGTTGGACTCGATGAACTCCTGCATCTCGTCCCCGTAGCCGGCCACGATCACGGCAAAGTCGTCGCGGTGGTCCTCCATCGCCTTGACCAGGGTGGCGATGGCCTCGTGACCGTAATCCACGCCGCTGGTGGGGGTAAGGCTGTACGCCTCGTCGATGAAGAGCACGCCGGGCCGCGTGCGGTTGATCACCTCCTTGATCTTGATGGCCGTCTGGCCCACGTACCCGGCGATGAGGTCGGCGCGGGTGGCCTCGGTGAAGTTGGAGCCGGGGAGCGCGCCGGCCGCCGCGTACAGCCGGGCCACCAGGCGCGCCACGGTGGTCTTTCCCGTTCCCGGGGGCCCGGTGAACACCAGGTGCAGCCCGGGCTTTACGGGCCGCAGCCCGGCCTTTTCGCGCTCGGTGTTGGCCTGCACCACGGCGATGATCCTGCGCACCTGCGCCTTGACCGCGTCCAGCCCCGTGAGCGCGTCCAGCTCCGCCAGCACGTCGGCCACGGATTCCGCGGTCTTGCTGGCGGTCTGGGGCTCCTTACGCATGGCGGGCTGTTCGGCGGCCTCGGCGGCCTGCCCCCCGGCGGCGCCCGCGGCGGAGGACGTGCCGCCGCCCTGAAACGCCTGCCGCAGCGCGGCGATGCCGTCGTCGTCGGACTTGAGCGTGTCGAGCACGGCGGTGGCCGCCTCGCTTACCGGCGGCGTGCCGTACGCGTTGCCCCGCGGCTCCAGCGCGCGCTTGGCGGGCTCCAGGTACGCGGCGCAGTCGGGGTGCTCGCGAAAGTGCCGGGACAGGGCGAACAGCACGTGGCGCGGCTCCACCGCGGCGTGCGAGTACGCCTTGGCGGCCGAGACCGCCGCATCGGAGATCACGCTGCGGTTCATCGTGGCACCCTCAGGCGAAGTCGGCCAGGCGCTTGCCGCCGAACTTGCCCTTCAGCTCGTCGTCCAGGCCGTCGGCGGTCTGCAGCATGGTGTGCAGCGCCCAGTGCAGCTCTTCCTCGTCCAGGTAGTCGCCCAGCAGCGTGTGCGACATCATGAGGAACAGCTTGCCCGGCGAGGACGAGTCGTCGTAGGCGGTGACGTGCCCGAAGTAGTACTTGCCCCCTGGCGCGCGATCCACTCGTACACGGCGGGGTTGGGATCCACCTCCCACAGCAGGGGGCACGAAAGCTGGACGAGCGTGGACGGGTCGCCGGCCTTGTTCT
>DASQBH010001661.1:0-3328 GCA_035635315.1 Longimicrobium sp. | reverse complement strand
AGCAGGGCGCCGCGCCCCAGGCCGCCGCCGTCCAGCGCAGCGAGGACACCACGGTCTCGCAGTCGTCGCCCGAGCACGTACAGCGGCTGGGGCTGAGCGACGCACTGGACTACTTCGCCGACAAGGCGAACCTCATCCCCGGCTTCAGGATGTTCACGGTGGTGCTGGGGGTGAACCCCGTGAACATGAGCAAGGTGGAGCGCAGCGCCGCCAACATCATGCGCGCGGTGGTAGAGTTCATCCCCGGCGGCGGGCTGATCACGAAGGCGCTGGACAACTACGGCGTCTTCGACAAGGTGGGCGCGTGGGTGGAGCAGCAGATCAAGTCGCTGGGGATTACGGGCGCGGCCATCAAGGCCGCCGTCACGGAGTTCCTGGACTCGCTCAGCTGGACCGACATCTTTGACCTGGGCGGGGTGTGGAACCGCGCCAGGCGCATCTTCAGCGAGCCCATCGACCAGATCATCAGCTTCGTGGGCGGGCTGGTGGACGGCATCCTGGGCTTTATCCGCGACGCCATCCTGCGCCCGCTGGCCGGGCTGGCGGCGCAGACGCGCGGCTACGACCTGCTCAAGGCCATCCTGGGCAGGGACCCCATCACCGGAGACCCGTATCCGCGCAACGCCGAGACGCTGATCGGCGGGTTCATGAAGTTCATCGGGCAGGAAGAGGTCTGGGAGAACATCAAGAAGGGGAACGCCGTCGCGCGGGCGTGGGCCTGGTTCCAGGAGTCGATGGCCGGGCTGATGGCGCAGGTGGCGGCGGCGCCGGGCAAGTTCATGGACGCGGTAAAGTCGCTCACGCTCGAAGACATCGTCCTCCTCCCCAATGCCTTCCGCAAGGTGGCGGGGGTGTTCCTGGACATCATCGGCGGCTTCTTCTCCTGGGCGGCGGGCCAGGTGATGAAGCTGCTGGAGATCGTGTTCGACGTGGTGAGCCCCGGGGCCATGGGGTACATCAAGAAGACGGGCGCGGCGCTGCTCAGCATCCTCAAGAACCCGCTCCCCTTCGTGGGCAACCTGGTCAAGGCGGCCAAGGCCGGGTTCATGAACTTCGCCGGCAGGTTCGGCACGCACCTCAAGGCGGGGCTCATCGAGTGGCTCACCGGCTCGCTGCCGGGCATCTACATCCCCAAGGCGTTCACCCTGGCCGAGCTGGTGAAGTTCGTGTTCTCCGCGCTGGGGCTCACCTGGGCCAACGTGCGCGCCAAGCTGGTCAAGGTGGTGGGCGAGCCGGCGGTCAAGGCGATGGAGACCGGATTCGACATCGTGGTCACGCTGGTCACGCAGGGGCCCGCCGCCGCGTGGGACAAGATCAAGGCGGCGCTGGGAAGCCTGCAGGACATGGTGATCGGCGGCATTACCGACCTGGTGGTGGACGCGGTGGTGAAGAAGGCGATCCCCAAGCTGATCGCCATGTTCATCCCCGGCGCGGGCTTCATCTCGGCGATCCTGTCCATCTACGACACGGTGATGGTCTTCGTGAGCAAGATCTCGAAGATCATCCAGGTGGTGACGGGCTTCATCAACTCCATCGTCGCCATCGCCGCGGGGAACATCGGGGCGGCGGCCACGCGGGTGGAGGGGATCCTGGCGGGGCTGCTGTCGCTGGCCATCAGCTTCCTGGCGGGCTTTGCCGGGCTGGGGCGCATCTCCGACAAGATCATGGGCGTGCTGGCCAAGGTGCGCGCGCCCATCGACAAGGCGCTGGACGCCCTGATCAACTGGATCGTGACCATGGCGAAGAAGCTGTTCGCCAAGGTGTTCGGAAAGAAGGACGATCCCAAGGGGCCCGACACGCGCACCCCGGACGAGAAGCGCGCGGCGCTACACGCCGCCATCCTGGAAGCGCGCGCGCTGGCCACCAAACGCGGCACCACGCGCGCCGCGGTGGACGCCGCGCTCCCGGCCATCCTGAAGCGCCACCGGCTGGTGACGCTGCAGACGGTGGATCACGGGGAGCAGAACTACCAGATCGCCGGCACGGTCAATCCCGAGGAAAAGTCGGACGACCTTCCCAAGGTGCTCACGGTGGAGCGTGCGGTGGCGCTCGTAACGCGCGCCCTGAAGGACCGGAAGGAGGCCATCGAGCTGTCGGTAGCCAGCCTGGAAGACGCACAGGCGGTGATCGCGCAGGCGCTGCCCACCGCGCAGCAGCAACCCAGCCCCATACCGGGCGCCGCATACAGCTCCAAGACCAGCATGGACCAGCTGGAAGCGTTCCGGACGTTCCGCAGCAAGGCGTTGGGCTACCATGTGGACGTGCAGCGGTACAGGGTCGGTGAGATCCGTGCCGCACTGCAGAGTGAGATCCGGGACGTCACGGCACAGCGGGACCGGGCGCGCGCGGAGATGCAGTACCACGTGAGCAATCCGGAATGGTCCAACCGCAACCAGGAGAATCTCCGCGCAATCGAGCGGAACTACGAGGCGTTCAGGACCCGCCTGGCCAACCTGACCGAGATCCAGGAGAACCTGGCGAGCCACGAGGCGCAGTGGCGCGCCCTGGAGACGGAAGGGGTGCTCTACGGGCATTCCACGGTCAGCGCCGACGAGTCGCGCCACCGGACCAACCCGCACGTCAACGTCGAAGGCCCGGTTACCGTGACCACCCGCACGGAGACGTTCCCGCTGTTCATCAAGGTCGCGATCTATGTCGTCACGAAAAAGCCGTAGGGCCGAAGGCCGGCTGCGCGCGAAGAAACGGGAGCTCGTGCGGCAGTTCCAGGAAGGCGTGCCGCTCTCGGCGTCGGCGGATACCCCCGGCAGGCCGGGGATCCGGCAGACGGTTATCGTGCACCCCGCGCCTCCCACGGGAGCTCGGGTTCACGTAGAGCACTACCTTCCGAACGAGTGGGATACCAACCAGGACGAAGCGGAGCACATGTTCTCCAGCCTGGACGAGGCGCTGGAATGGCTGGAGCGGGAGTGCGCCGTGCACTGGTCCCAGCTTTCCGGCCGCGTCTGACGCCGGATCGCCGCCCTCGTTCCCAACGCGTTCGGCTTTGCGTGGACGTGGAGACGGTAAAGACGTCGTAGCGGGCCCCGGCGTGAGGAATCGCCCGGGCCTGGACACACCCCTCGGCGGGGCGGGTACCCTGGCACAACTCGATACGTGGAAGCCGTAAAGCAGAAGTCCGCCGACACCGTGAACCGCGCGTCCGCAACTCCGCTGCAGGTGCAGCGCAGCGCGGCCGCGGCCACCGCGCGCGTGCAGCCCTCCTCCGTCCGCGTCTCCCCCTCGCGCATCCAGCCCTCGTCCCTGCGCGTCTCCTCCCCCAGCGACTCCGCGGAAAAGGAAGCCGACAGCACCGCGAAAAAGGTGGTGT
>DASQBH010001660.1:0-5773 GCA_035635315.1 Longimicrobium sp. | reverse complement strand
GGAGCAGATCAGCCTGCTTTTCGTTGAGTGCTTGAGCCATGTGTAAAAAGTGCCTGCGGCTGTGCGGAAAATCAAGAGCTTTGTGCATGAAACTTTTTATCGAGAAACAATTCCTCTATTTTCTCGCTCGCAATGCGACATTCGCTCCACCTTCCGCCGCGCCACGACAGGAAAAACGCGCTGAAAGGCGCGCCACGCGCGTGACAGCAACGTTACAAAAGTGGGCGGCCCCGAAAAAATTCCCGGACCGCCCGCGCATCATTCCGCCGTACGCGCTTCAGCCGCGCATGGACTCGGGGTCGATCCCCTCGCGCGCGCACCACGCGCGGTACGCGGAGGGAAGGATCTCCGACGGCTTGATCTCGCTGCGCCCGCCCCAGAACACGTTGGTGTAGCCCACGGGAATGCCGGCCTCTTCCAGGTGGCGGTCGATGGCGGCCTTGTGCGCCAGCACCGTCTCCTTCTCCGTCCCGTGCGCCACGCCCATCACGTTCACGTTGCCGAACTCCGGCCCGCCCTCGCGCCAGTAGGCGTGGGTCATGATGTAGTGGCGCCCCACCTCGCGCCCCGCATCCATCTCGCGCCCCGGCGGCACCTGCCAGTGAAAGAGCGCGTTGTAGCGCGTGACGCGCTCGCCCGTGGCCGACGGCTTTACGTGCTCCAGGAAAGTGCTGAACCGGCCGACCACGCCGCGCTCGTTCAGCCCGCGCGCCGTGGAGAGAAAGACGTCCAGCGGCCCCCCCGCCTCGTCCGCGCGCGCGGCCCACGGGTTCTCCGTGATCTCGTCCACCGCGAACTCGCGCTTCAGCGGCCCCAGCACCTGCCACTCCAGGTCCGACAGCTCCACGACCACCGTGTCCTGCACCTGCCCCAGCTCTTCGCTGCGCGCGCCGGGCTCCATCCCGCGGCGCCGCACGTGGCCCACGCCCAGGGTAAAGAGGTTCTTCGCCGGCATCAGCTTGAACGAGTCCGCGCCCACCTGCCCGCGGAGATACTCGGCGTGCTTTTCCAGCGAAAAGCCCTGCGGCACCTTGAGCGTGGTCCACAGGCGGTAGACGGAGCCCGGCGTCTCGGCGTCGGTGGAGCGGATGACCACGTGGCCGGAGAACGGGTCTTCGCGGAACATGTAGTTGAAGGCCGCGTCCAGCTTTTCGGGCGATACCTTCCACGCCACCAGAGCGCCGGGGGCCAGGTTGGTGGCCAGCATGGTCTGCCGCACGCGGCGGATGACGCCCGCCGCCAGCATGGCGCGGATGCGCTCCAGCACGGTGGGGAGCGGAACGCCGCTCAGCCGGCTGATCTCCGCGAACGGCTCCGGCTGAAAGCCCTGGATGCGGTCTTCGGAGACGGCCAGGATCTGCGCGTTCACCGGGTCGGTGATGTCGGTGGGCACCGTTGCCGTGGCCGCGTCGCTGCTATGCTCGCTCATGACTGCTCTGATCAGAGGGGCCAGGGTACAGGGGACGGGTTACAGGGACCCCCTGAACTCGCCGCCTGCCCGTCGTGCGGCGGGGCGCTGCGGGGGTGGATGATGATCCTCCCGCGCGAGCGTTTCCGCCGCGCCCAGAATACCCCTCCGCCGCCCCCGCCGACAGGGGGAAATGCCTGACGTGGGAGTGCGAGAGTGGGAAAGTGCGAGAGTGCGAGAGTGCGAGAGTGCGAGAGTGCGAAAGTGCGAGTCAGGGCCTGAGTCACCGTGATCTGTCATTCTGAGGCCCGGCCAACGTGCACCGTCCTCTCGCGCCGCGGGTCGCAGGGCCGAAGAATCTAGCGTCGGCTACCTGGAGGGCAGACGCGGTAGCCCCGCGCCAGCTCCGCGGCCACGAAACGGCCGGACAAAAGCCGATGGCGGCTCGCCTGGAACCGAGGGTTTGTGCCGCCGGCCACCAGGAGCGAATGAATTCGCCGCTGGAAAGGCGCGAAATCCGCCTGCGCGGATTGTGGCCGCAGCCTCGGAGCGCCACGCGGATCACGAGCATTCCGACGGTAGATTCCTGGCAGAATACGACACTCTTGACAAAGAACTGCGGCGAGGGCACGCTGTGGGGTGGCTTGGTTGCCCCTGGCCGCGCGAAGATGTGGCCGCTCGGGAGCCCCTGGAGCTCGCCATGAAACGCCCGCCTCGAAGTGCTCACTGGGCGGGGTCGCGGAAACGGCACGACCGTTACGAGGATGCCCGCTGAGGCGCGCCCGGTACCGCCCCGCTTCTCGAAGAAGCCGCTCTCAGAGTAGGGACCCCCGAACGCGCGGTTTTTCGCGACGGCGGAAGAAGCGCAGCCTCATGGTGGTGCGACGATTTCGGGCAGCAGAGCGGGATGGTCGTTCGGATGATCCGAAGGTCTGCGGGCCGCAGTTCGTAACTGGACCCTGTCGCCGGCTGAGTGGCCGGGTTTTCACCATGGGATCGAAGGACCCCTATGCCGAGACGTAGCTTGGCGATGGTGGTGATTCCGCTCGGGTTGGGCGCGTGCGAGCGCGCCGCGCTTGCCCCGCACGAGCCGCCGGTCGCGGAAGTGAATGTACCCGTCAGCATGAAGCTGTCGAGCGAGCGAATGCTGGCGCTCAGCGCTGCCGTCGCCGACGCGCGGCTCCGCATTCTGCCGGCGATCTCAGGGGATGCACCGTCGGCGCTCGGCGCCGCGCTGCAGCGGCTGGATGAGGGGCTGGCGGCGGACGACCCCGCCGCGCTGAACGACGCGGTCACGGCCTCCGAGGCTGCGCTGCAGGCACTTCCCGCCGAGGAGGTGGAAGCGGTGTTGGTGGAGGTGGACGCGATACTCCTGCTCTTGGGCGAACTGCGGATCTCCGCGGGTAGCGCAGCGATCGTCGAGCCTTAGTTCGGAAGAGCCGCCGGGTTGGGCGCACAATGATGGTCACCTCAACTTCCAACACGCCAATGACACACGACTCGACTCGCCCTTGGCGCGCATGGCCGCTGATGGCTGCCCTGATCGCGCTGCTGCTGCCGGCATTACAGTCTGAGGCAGCCGCGCAGACCGACACCACGACGATCTACGCCTGCTATTCGTCCGCGACGGGCTCCGTCTACCGTATCAAGGCGGATGGACTCCGGACCAGTTGCACCTCGACGCAGCACATCGAGTTCAGCTTCAATGCGCAGGGCCCCATCGGCGTCACTGGGCCGGCGGGTGCTACCGGCGCGCAGGGCCCGCAGGGCGAGGCGGGTCCCGCAGGGCAGACGGGCCCGACTGGTCCGCAGGGTGAAACGGGCGCCACGGGTGCTCAGGGGCCGCAGGGCGAAGCGGGCCCGGCCGGACCGCAGGGTGAAACGGGCGCCACGGGTGCGACCGGCGCGCAGGGCCCGCAGGGCGAGGCGGGTCCCGCAGGGGAGACCGGCCCGGCCGGTCCGCAGGGTGAGCAGGGCCCGGCTGGCGCCGACGGTGATGATGGGGTTGTGGCCACTAACGCGAACGGCGCCTACGACCTGACCAACAACAACGGCTGGGTCGCGACGGGAACCGCCGGCACCGGCAACATCCCGGTTACCGGCGCCGGCAGGCGGGCGATGTGGTACCCGGCGCGTGGTGCCTTCCGTGCCGGAACGGTGACCGGCAGCGCGTGGGACGATGGCAGCGTGGGTGAGAACTCCGTCGCATTCGGCCTCGACGCCATCGCCAACTCGGACCGCGCGTTCGCCATCAACGGCATCGCTAGCGCCCAGCGCGCGTTCGCCGTCAATAGCACCGCCTCCGGAGTAGGCTCCGTAGCCATCGGCAGAGACGCCCAGGCCACCAACGACGGGTCGATTGCGCTCGGGGAGACCGCCCTTTCCCAAGGGCTGTCTTCTGTTGCAATCGGCCTGGGCATCGCCCGCGGTGATTTCGGCGTCGCGATTGGCCTGAAGGCCAGCGCGAGTGGCACCTTCTCCGTAGCCATCGGCCGGAGTGCGCGAACTGCGAACCGGCAGGGCGCGCTCGTTCTGGGTGACGGCTGCGTTACGTTCTCCTCAGACTCTGTCTACGCCACCGCGAACAACCAGGTGGTCATTCGCGGCTGCGGAGGGGTGAAAATCTACACGAATCAGACACTTTCCGCCGGCGTGGAGCTCGCGCCCGGCGGCGGCTCGTGGAGCACCATTTCCGACCGCAACCGCAAGGAGAACTTCCTGGCGATCGACGGCGAGGAGATCCTGAGCCGCCTCCGGTCGATCCCGATGAGCAGCTGGAACTACCTCAGCCAGGACCGTGCGATTCGCCATCTTGGCCCAATGGCGCAGGACTTCCACGCCGCCTTCGGGCTGGGTGAGAGCAACCTGCTGATCAGCACCGTGGACATTGACGGCGTGAACATGGCGGGGGTGCAGGCGCTGGACGGCCGCACCTTGCAGCAGGCCGCGCGGATTCGGTCGCTGGAGGCGGAAGTCGCCACGCAGGCACGGCAGATCGCCGAGCTTCGGGCGCACCTCACCCGGATCGAGGCACTGCTAACCTCCCCGCCCTAGAAAGCCACCCATTGTTGAGGCCAGTCGCCTGATGGCATCTGGCCTCGAATCATCTGCGGAATTCGGTGCCGGACCGGGAATTGAGAGCGAATGCTCTCAATTCCCTGACTCCGGCGATCAACCGCAAACTGCTGAGATCTCGATTCCAAATTCCTTCTTCGATTACGCGCCCGCCATTCCGGTCGGAATGGCGGGCGCGGTTTTCTTTCACCCTGGATCGTCGTCTGCGCGGGGTAGGACCGGCTTCACGCGACCGGCACGGATGAGGCCACGACCACTGCTTCCAATTCGTCTCCGATACGGGGGGGCGTCATCCATCGGTGTGCGATAGCGAGCCCCGCCAGAGGTGCGTGGCGGATGGGGTCTGCAGCGAGATCGCCCCGTCACCGACCAGAACGTGTTCCCCATACTCCGGAGGGATGGGCACAGGGTCCTCTCCGCAGTTGGGGCATGCGTAGTTGAGCTGGATCCCCGCGCTTGCCCACCCGATTGAATCCCGCGCTCGCGCACTCCTTCCCGCACTTGCCGCAGTACAGGTCGAAAACCCCATCACTTCCCGTCTCTCCACGCACGTCTCCCATACCGCCTAACTCCCTCTGTTTTCGTCGAATAGCAGGTTGATTAGCCCGCTGTTAAATACCAGTGTTTGCGGAATTCTAGCGCAACCCTGACGTATTTCTGTGGTACGGTGAGGTGCAGGAACGACCGGAGCCCCCCCGAGTCCGTCGTCCCAAGATTTCCAAGCAAGAGCGCCCGCCGGAACCTTGATCCGGTGGGCGTTCTGGTGTCCGTTGTGGTGTCCGTTGGCGGAGCAAGTTGCTCATTTCGGCGGCTGGTGACGTGCAGGTTGCGCGCGCACATCTAGGTATTTCGCCGTTTGGGGTGCAACTTGTCCGCGTCGGCAGTGCCTACGTAATCTGCGGGGCTTTTCGCTGTTCGAGCCGCGGTTCACCCGCCCGGGACGGAGCCGGCCGAAAACGCCTCACCCGTTCACTCGCGCTATCATCCCGCACCGCCACCACGGGCTAAAGCCCGCGGCTGGAAAGGCGATAAGCCCCGCTCTGGGCTCGCGGAGCTCGCCCGGCGAGGCTTCACCCGCTCGGGTCGGCGCAGGCCGGCGCGCCTGGACATCCCCGGTGCGGAAACACGGTGCGTCCCGGATGCGTTCCGCAGGTGGTCAGGCTGCGGAAGGCCGCGGGGATGATACGATCCGACCCCCAAACAACGCGTCCGCTCTTTCCCACAGTGCAACTTGCGGTTACACTGTGCTGGCTGGCAGATCGCCGGCCCTTTCCCAACGTGAGCCACATC
>DASQBH010001659.1:0-6723 GCA_035635315.1 Longimicrobium sp. | reverse complement strand
GTCACTGGCCCCGTCACCTTCTCCGCCGCCGCCAACGCCGCCGACGACGACCGCTCCCCGCTGGGGGACTACGTGTACGCGCTGGAGCGGACCTCCGGACCATGATCGCACCCCAACGCGAGTAACTGGAGCGCGCGCGAGTACATGCACGCGAACTAGATCCCGAGCACGGCACGAGGTTGGGGTTCTCGTGCCGCGGCAGCACGTCGGGTCCAGCCTCCGTACACACCATCGGTCCCACCCGAAGCATCCGTTGCTCAACGGCGTGCTTTGAAGCACTTGCAGTACACGATCTACCCACCGCATCCGCTCTACTCCTCGCGTGCGGTGCTGCTCCGCGCCCCACGTCCGTTCCTCCCATGAATAATGAAAATGGCCCTTTGTCCTCGCTGAGACCCAGACGCGGTACACCGTGTTAAAGACGCGGAAAACCCCACCCACTCGGTTACCGTTTTTTCCCTGAATTGAAGTGAGAAATCCGTTCGGCGGACCCATCTACTGGTGTGCTGCAGGTAAGCTCGCGCAGCCAACAACAGCGGCCAGGCGCCGCCAACACGAGAGTAATGCGAAAGGAGCAGAACCATGCCCGGATCACGAGTGGACTTCACGCTGGAACTGAGCAAAGAAGTACTGAACGTAAAAGTTCTGGTGATCGAAGGGATCAACTGCCTCAACTCCATTCAGCCGACGGGAAGCCAGTGGATCCTTCGACTTCCTGAGTTACAGGTCGCCGCGGATGGAGACATCGACATCTTTGCCTTCGTCGAGGGAATGCCGAAAACCAGGTGCGCAATGCGAGTCACCGTAGATGACACGAAGCCCAAGGTATTCGACAACAATGTATTCAACCGCCACGGCAACACCTTCTTCAACGTGGCCGTTCCACTGAGCAAACTGGAGGCAACCAATGCGTAAGCCGTCCATGGTCCGCATCTTGGTGCTTGCTTCCGCCCTGGCGGCCCCCGTGCAGGCCCAGAACACCTTCGAGGACTCCAAGGGAATCACTGCCATCCAGGTGTTCGATCGGCGCGTCGGAGACGTGGCTTTCAACGCGCTGGAGAACTCCATCGAGCTTAAGGTGGGTGCCTACAGCTTCGATTCGGGATTTCTCGACTGGTACTCGATCGGTACGAAGGCAAAAGCGAAAAACGGCGTCGCCAACGTTCTTGCCAACGGAAACGTGGCGCCTGAGGCGACGGCAGAGCTCTCGATCGGAATGAACGTGCTCACTTCCGAGGCGACGTTGGATCCGGCTGAAATCGCCAGGTTGATGTCCGAACCGAATGCTCAGGACCTGATTGCCGCATACGTGAAATCCACGCCATCGCGCTCTGCATACGGCGTGTGGTTCGTAACACGCGGATCTCTAACCGGGGGCAAGTACCGGATCTTCACGGGAACGGCCGATTTCGGGGATCAGATCGAGACGGAGAACTTCTTTGGAATGGAGGCGACGTTCGGTTTGAACGCGTGGCATGCGAATGTCCTGGGAAACCGTATCGTCGCCGGAGGAACCGTTGGCATACGCCGGGAGAACAACGCAGGTAGCCTTCGTGAGCGCACCGTCGATGACGTGACGACCTACACCAGTTCGGACGGACGAACCGAGCGGTCGGTAAAAGAGAGTCGGACAGCACTCGTGGGCACCTATGAAGAGACGACGGCTTTCCCACTCGATCTCGATCTCGTAGTTGCACCACAGTTCATTCCGGCGGTCGCGCTGAACGGCTACACACGTACCGGTTTGGGAGAGGATGGTCAGACTCGTGCCGGATTCGGGTTCTCCATCCTAAAGAGTGAGAACCCCCTCACCCCGTTAGGCGGCATCACCTTTGAGGTTTCCGACATCTTCAACCAAGGGGATGACGTACCGTTTTCGGAACGGGTGAGCATCAACTTGATTGTGAACGTTCCGATCCCGCGGGTGCGCTAGAATATACCGCAGCGCCGATCCGCGATTCCGCCGTCAGCGCGCGAAGCTCAGGGGAACGTATCGACCAGAAGCTCCGCCCTGACCCGGTCCCTCACCCGCATCACCGACTCCTGGTCGAAGCGGCGGCAGTAGATCGAGGCGATCTCGCGGATGCGGTGCTCGGCGTCGGGACCGCCGCGGTGGATGAGGATGAGCACCTTGCTGGGCTCGCGGACCAGCGGGCCGGACTCCGGCTGGTACTGGCCGTAGCCCGCCAGCACGGTGAGTCCGTGGGGAAAGCGCGGGGTGACGACGGAATCCACGAACGCCTGCCACTCGGACTCGGTGACCAGCGTCGCATCCGCCTTCCGCATCCCGAAGTACAGTTCCTCGCGTACGTGGCTTTCGACCGCGGCGGGCGTGGCAGGCGGGGGGAGAGTGCCGGTGCACGCGGGGAGGCTGCCGAGCAGGAAAAAGGCAAAGGGCAGGAAACGGAGTCGCATGGGACGGCTCGGGGAGAGGCTGGGGAGATCGGCAGGCCAGGTGACAACGGGCTCCACACGATGCCGCGCAGGCGAGGGCGGCACAATCGTCTTTGTCCGCGAAGGCGGACAGCGTGAGGTTGTTACCGCGATTTCAATTCAATCGCTCCCGCCACGGCCGCGGCAACGCACACGGGCGCCCCTCACCACGAGGAGCGCCCGTTCCGTTGTCCTGATTGAACGCCAGCCAACCCGGTCCCCCTCCTTGAAAACGCGGGGTTACGGGAACGGGACACCAAGGGCGGCGGCGGTTTCGGGGCCCACCTCGCCGTCCTGCACCAGGCCGGCGGCGGCCTGGAACGAGCTCACGGCGGCGGCGGTAAGCACGCCGTACAGCCCGTCGGTGGCGCCGGGGTTGATCCCCCGCCGCAGCAGCGCCACCTGGATGGCGTGCACCGTGGGGCCGCGCATCAGCGGCGTGGTGATGCGGTAGATGGGCCCCCCACGGTGCACGGAAACCGGCGGTCCGGCCGCGTAGTCGATCCAGGGGACCAGGATCCCCATGTCCCACCGCCGGCCGTCCAGCCTGCCGCGGACAACGCCGCTGTTCCGCGAGCGTGCCTCGAAGGTGCCGCCGCGCCCGTCGGAGAACACCACGTGGCCAATGGCGCCCGTCCGCGGGGCCCGGTACACCACCGCGCCGGGGATGCGCGCCGCCTCCGCAACGGAGATCTCGCGGCCGATGCTGCGCGCGTCGCGGCCCCACCAGCCCGAGAACGACTCCACGCGCGCCGGGTTCCCCTGGTTGTTGCTGCACCCGTAGAGCCGCCCGCCGGCCTGGTACACGCACCACGCCGTGTACTCGGCACAGTCCCAGGGGCCATCCCAGTTCGGGTTGTTCTTGGGCACCTGCGCCCCCAGCACGTACGCCTCGCCCAGGTGGGCGGCCGCCAGGCGAAGAAGATCCGCTCCCGTTGCCATCGATCCCTCCCGTTTTAGCCGTGAACGCGAGCAGCGGCTGTATTTCCGCGGCCGCGGCAGCGCCGTTCGGCACGTCCCCGGACCGCGACGAGTGGGAGATTAGAAGGGCAAAACCGGAGGTTTTCGCATTCGCCAGGAGAGCCGGACCACGAGAAAGCGCGAGGGGCGCCCCTGAGAGCGCCCCTCTTTCCGCTGCGACCGGGCCTCGTCCGCCGGCCAGCGCTCTCCACCACACCGATCCCCCCTGCCGCACCGGGTGGTCGTTCCCGAGGCGCGACGAGGTGTCGCCGCAAAGGCGCGGCGGGACTCAGTCCTTCCGCTCCATCCAGGTAATCCGGATGGGGCGGGTGGCCATGTTGGGACGCCTCCCCACCATGGTGAAGAACGGACGTCCGGCCGCGGGCCTGGGCTCGGGCGGGTACGGCCGGTCGAACGGATACCCCATCGGCCGCCGGTCGGGATAGAAGTCCTGCGCGCCGCAGTAGCTGAAGGAGCCGCAGCAGTTGTCCTGCCGTACCCGGTCCTGGTTCCAGTCCGTGGCCATCACGAACAGGCGGAACGGCATCCCCTCGCGGGTGCCGCGCGGCAGCAGCAGCCCGTACGGCCAGCCGCACTTGCAGTAGCTCTCGTCCGACGGGTCTACCGGGGGAGCCGGCTGGCCCGGCTCCACCACCGGCTTGCGGATGATGGCCGAGTCGCGGGACGAGCGGGCCACCACCGTGCGCGCGCCGGCCTGCAGGGTGTGGTCGAACTTGTCCATCTCGATCCAGGTGCGGCGGTTCTCCACCGTTTCCTCCGGCGCCAGAAACACCCTGAGCGTGATGCGGGTGGTGAACGTGTTCCGGTTCTCTACCCGGAAGAAGTAGTAGAAGTCGTCGGGGTACAGGTACTCGGCGTCCACCGTCTTGTCCGGCGCCACGGGGTAGGGCCGCGTGCGCATGCGCGTGACCAGCGTGTCGGTGCTGCGCTCGCCGGTGGTGAACTCCTGGTCCCACCGCTCGTCCCCGAACTCGCGGGCGCCGTACTCCTCCGGCGTGCCGCCCGCCGCCTCCACCTGCTCGCGCGTGGCCAGGATGATGTCCGACACGCCGTCGCCGGGGCGCTCGGGATCGCGGATCACCACCAGCGGCGCGTCCGAAAAGTCGTGCACGGGGAGCCGCTCCTGCCACCGGTAGTAGAAGTCGTCCACGTGCCGGTGCCACTGCCAGAAGAACGGGTCGCGGATGGCCGCGGCGGTGTCGGCCATCACGCCCGGCGGAAGGCCCCCGGTGCCGGCCGGGTCGGTGCTGTACGCGGCCAGAACGTGGCCCATGCCGTGAAAGTTGCCGTAGAAGCCGGTGCGCGTGCGGGCGCCGTCGGGGCTGCCCACGTTCACCTCCAGCGTGTCGCCCAGCAGGTCGGAGGTCAGCGGCAGCGTGCCCGCCCCGCGCACGGCGTACCCGCTGTCCACCGTGTCGGCCACGCGCTCGCGGCGCCGCTCGTGGTCCACCAGCCGGTAGGCAAAGGGGGCCACCAGGTCCGAGAGGCGCGTATCGTTGGGCCGCGCGGCGTACTTCTGCCCGTCCACCTCCAGGTCGCCCGGGTCGAACCCCTCGGCGATCGGCTGCCGGTAGTCCTCGAAGGCACGCACCGGCGGCAGGCCCAGGGCCAGGCGCTCGGCGTCGTACCGGGCCAGCATCTGCTCGTGCATGTAGAGAAAGAGCTCGCCCTGGCGGTCCTTGGTCTGGAACACGCCGTCGCCCACCGGCAGGCCCACGTTGGGGTAGACCACGTGCCAGTGGCCGTGGTGCTCGTTGGCGTCCAGGTCGCCGCGGAACCAGTCCAGCTGGTCCTCGGGGGGAAACGCGTGCGGCGGGTTGACGCCGGCCCCGGCCGCCGTGGCCGGCAGCGCGCGCAGGGGGGCCCGCTCCTCGGGCCGCGGAAGCTCCAGCCGCCGGCCGACCGGGTTGTGCGTGGCGAACAGCCGCACCGCGTAGCGAAGCAGCTCCGGGTCGGCCGGGACGTCGGGCTCGGACTGCGCCACCCGCACCGCGTCGCTGAACGCGGCGGTCGGCGCGCCCTCTTCCGTCACCGCTTCTCCCCGGCTCGCCAGGTCGCCCAGGCGCTGGGCCAGTTCCACGGCGGCCCGCGTGTGCTCGGGGATGAACGCCGAAAAGCGCAGCTGCTCCAGCCCGTCGCCGGGCGGCGGGATGTCCACGGGCGCCACGGCGGCGGCGGCGGCGCGGAACAGCTCCGCTCCACCGCGATCTTCGCGGGGCGTCTCGCTCAGCACCTGGTTTACGAACGTCTGCAGCGCGGCAAGGTCGCTCATCAACTTCTCCGTGATTCAGGGGTCGGGTACGGCAGGGGGCAGGGATGGAACGACACCGCGGGATTGATCCGGCTGATCGTGATTTCTCCTTTCCGGTGATTCGGGGGAGGGCGCCTCGAGGCGTGATGTCGGCCTGAACAGATGGACGGGAGGCGAGGATTTCGCCCGCCGGGACCCTCCGGCCGGGAGGTAAGAGGACGCGGATCGAGCGTGCATCCGCGTCCTCTGCTCCCCGGGTCCTCCGCGTGAACCGTGGCCGGAAGGGCGACCGCCGGCCCGTCAGCCTTCCTTGGCCTCGTAGTCGTCCTTGAGGCGCGCGACGACGGAGGGGTCGGCCAGGGTGGTGGTGTCGCCCAGGGCGCGGCCCTCGGCGATGTCCTTGAGCAGGCGGCGCATGATCTTGCCGCTGCGCGTCTTGGGCAGGTCGCCGGCGAACAGGATGGCGTCGGGGCGCGCGATGGCGCCGATCTTCTTCACCACGTGCTCGCTCAGCTCCTTCATCAGCGCGTCGGTGGCCTCGATCCCCTCCTTGAGGGTGACGAAGGCGGCCACGGCCTGCCCCTTGAGCTCGTGCGCCTTGCCCACGACGGCGGCCTCGGCGACGGCGGGATGGTCGACCAGCGCCGATTCCACCTCCATCGTCCCGATGCGGTGGCCGGCCACGTTCAGCACGTCGTCGATGCGGCCGATCACCCAGAAGTTGCCGCGCTCGTCGCGCTTGGCGCCGTCGCCGGGAAAGTAGACGCTCTCGCCCGGCTGCGAATCATCCCCCTCGCTCACCGTCTCGCCGGACCACTTGCTCCAGTAGGTGTCGACGAAGCGCTGCGGATCGCCCCAGATGCCGCGCAGCATCGACGGCCAGGGACGGCGGATGGCCAGGAACCCGCCGCCGGTGGGGATCCGCTCGCCTTTCAGCGACAGGATGTCGGCGCGGATGCCGGGGAACGGCGTCGTCGCGGAACCCGGCACCGTCTCGGTGATGCCGGGGAGCGGGGTGATCATGATGGCGCCCGTCTCCGGCATCACCGAGACGGTGC
>DASQBH010001658.1:0-2531 GCA_035635315.1 Longimicrobium sp. | reverse complement strand
GGGGAGAGTACCATGAGGTGAACGTCCATCAGAGACGCGCAGTTACGACCGGTCACTCGCCATCGCCAGCAACTCCGCCGTATACAGGCTCCGGCGGTTGTCGCAGAAGTCGGCGATCTGGTGGCGGCAGCTGAAGCCGGGGGCGACGACCAGGTCATCGGCCGCAGTGCCGCGCACGGCGGGAAGAGCACGCGCTCGCCGCAGGCCTGGCTCACCTCGTAGTGGCCTTGCTCGTAGCCGAACGAGCCCGCCATCCCGCAGCATCCGCTGTCCAGGATGCTGAACTCCAGCCCCTCCACCTTGCTCAGCACCTGGCGCGTGGGCTCCATGCCGACCAGCGCCTTCTGGTGGCAGTGGCCGTGCACGATGGCGCGGCGCTACAGGCGGCCGGGGCGGTAGTCCGGCAGGCTGGCCAGGAACTCCTCCAGCGTTACCGACGCGGCCGCGAGCGCCTTGGTCCGCCCGTCGCGCACCAGGTCCGGCAGCTCGTCCCGCAGGGTGAGGATGCAGCTGGGCTCGATGCCCACGATCCACGCGCCCGCCTCAATCCTGGGCGCAAGCGTGACGTAGTGCGCCTATCGAAGTTCGCAAACAGTTGCGGGGCGCGCCGCCCCGCCGCCCAAATACGCGCGGGCGCCAAAGCGGACGGGCGGGATGATCGCAACCCGTCATCCACGGCGCATTTCAGGGCACGGCGCCGATCTGAAGGGAAAGCATAAATCCCGCGAACGCGGCCTCCGGGTTCAGGTTGGCGATCCCCGTTACTCCCAGGTGCGGGAGCTTTCGCGAGATAAGCTGAATCTCCAGAGGCAACCCGATCGTCTCGGTCACCTTCCCCTCTCGTTCTACCGTTACGTACGCCAGCCCCGCGCTGGCCGACGCCCAGTTGCCGCGACTCCAGTGGGTGCCGCGGCCGTACATGAGCCCCACTTCGTCGATACTCGTCCGCACCAGCCCGACTTCGATGGACGACGAGTTGTCGTGCACGCTTACGCGCGCCCGAAACAGGTGCTCGCCGTGGAGCAGTGACCCGTCGAGCGCGGCTCCAAACCCGGCCGTTCCCACGCCGACGCCGAACCCGCCCCACCATCGGCGTGGCTGGGCGGACGCGTCGGCGGGATGGGCGGCGGCCAGCAGCAGGGTGAAGGCAGAAATCCAGCGGTAGCGTGGCATCGGGAGCTCTTGGCGCGTGGGGATCCTGTCCTTGACAGGGGCGGTCGATTTCCACCCTTGGGCCGAAGATCCAACCGCTCCGTCTTCTGCCCCACGGCAGGCATGGTTCACCTCCTGGCGATTTGCGGGGAGCCAACGGTGATTACGCCGCCATCGCCAGCAACTCAGCTGTGTGCAGGCTGCGGCGGTTGTCGCAGAAGTCGGCGATCTGGTGGCGGCAGATGAAGCCGGGGGCGACGACCAGGTCATCGGCATCCGTGCCGCGCACGGCCGGGAAGAGCACGCGTTCGCCGCAGGCCTGGCTCACCTCGTGGCCCTGCTCGTAGCCAAAGCTCCCCGCCATCCCACAGCATCCGCTGTCCAGGATGAGCAATGTGCAAGACTCCTTTTCAAACACGCCAATCCTTTCACCGTGCGAGGACGCACTATATAATGTGGAGGAGTGCCCGCCTTAATCAACTCGGATCTTCAGGAGAATACCATGCGTAAGCTTCGATTGAATTTAGAGCACTTGGCCGTGGAGTCGTTCCCCACTATGGCACGCAGTGAAGCGCTGCGTGGCACGGTGCGCGGACGCGCCGAAACGGATGCCTGCTCGGAGAACTGCTTCACATTCGACAGGTGTGGGATGTCCGTGACAACCTGCGCGAATAACACGGACTACTGTGCGTTCGACACTGTGAATGTATGTCCGGAAGACTCTGTTGTGAGGACAAACGGTTGCTGAGCGGCGCCCGCCCGCCCGCGGCCCCACCCCGGCGCCGCTCCCACCACTGTCACAGGGTGGCGGGAGCCGTGGACCGGACCTGTCCGCTGGCCGACTGCCGATCGGCGCACCTGAGCACACAGGGGGCCCACTCCGCTGGGAGTCAACTCACCCCGCCATAGCCAGCAACTCCGCGGTGTGCAGGCTGCGGCGGTTGTAGCAGAAGTCGGCGATCTGGTGGCGGCAGCTGAAGCCGGGGGCCACGACCAGGTCATCGGCCGCCGTGCCGCGCACGGCGGGGAAGAGCACGCGCTCGCCGCAGGCCTGGCTCACCTCGTAGTGGCCCTGCTCGTAGCCAAAGCTGCCCGCCATCCCGCAGCATCCGCTGTCCAGAATGCTGAACTCCAGGCCCTCCACCTTGCTCAGCACCTGGCGCGTGGGCTCCATGCCGACGAGCGCCTTCTGGTGGCAGTGGCCGTGCACGATGGCGCGGCGCTACAGGCGGCCGGGGCGGTAGTCCGGCAGGCTGGCCAGGAACTCCTCCAGCGTCACCGACGCGGCGGCGAGCGCCTTCGTGCGCCCGTCGCGCACCAGGTCGGGCAGCTCGTCGCGCAGGGTCAGGATGCAGCTGGGCTCGATGCCCACGATCCAC
>DASQBH010001657.1:0-3134 GCA_035635315.1 Longimicrobium sp. | reverse complement strand
GCCGCCGGCGGTCTCCACGCCGTCCGCGCCCGGGACGACGTAGGCGACCAGGCGCCGGTCCCCGGGCGCGTCCTCCCTTGCCAGCACGACGGCCTCCCGGACGCCGGGCTGCCCGCGCAGCACGGCCTCCACCTCGCCGGGCTCGATGCGGAAGCCGCGCACCTTGACCTGCTCGTCGGCGCGCCCCAGGAACTCCAGCACCCCGTCCGCGCGCCAGCGCGCGCGGTCGCCGGTGCGGTAGGCCCGCTCCGTCCCCGCACCGACGAACTTCTCGGCGTTCAGCTCCGGCCGGCCCAGGTAGCTGCGCGCGACGCCGCCGCCCGAGATCCACACCTCGCCGGGCACTCCGACCGGCGCCATCTCGCCGCGCGGGCCGCGGACGGCCAGGCGCACTCCCGGCAGCGGCCGCCCGAGCGGGTGCCCGGCGACCGCGCCCTCCGCGGGCACGGCATACGTCGCGCAGATGATCGTCGCTTCGGTCGGCCCGTAGAGAACGCGCGTCTCCGCCGCCGGGAGCAGCTCGCGCATGTCCTCCAGCAGGCCGGGCGGCACCGAATCCCCACCCACCAGCAGGAGCCGTAGCGAGGGAAGCGTACGCCCGCCGCGCACCACCTCCACGACCTGCCGCATCAGCGCCGGGACGGCGTGCAGCACCGTCACGTCACCCGCAGCCTCCACCAGCGTCTCCGGGTCCCGCGCGACCTCGTGGGAGAGGACTCGCACGGCGCCCCCGGCCAGGAGCGGCGTGACCAGTTCCAGCAGCGAGATGTCGAACGAGGTCGAAGCGAGCGCCGCCACCACGTCACCGGGGGCGAAGCCGAGCGTTTCCAGGCTGGCACGCAGGGTGTGGGTGAGCTGCGCGTGCTCCACCATCACCGCCTTGGGTGTGCCCGTCGATCCCGACGTGTAGATCAGGTAGGCCAGGTCGCCCGGCAGGACGTCCGCCGTCGCCGCGCCGCCCTCCTCCGCCCCCTCCCGGTCCTGGGGAGTGGGGATCCCGTCCAGCAGCACCACCTCCACCTCCCGCTCCGGCAGCAGCCCGGCCAGCGCCGACTCGGTGACCACCAGCTCCGCGCCCGAGTCGCCGAGGAGGAAGGACAGCCGCTCCGCCGGGTGGGTGGGATCGAGCGGCAGGTAGACGCCGCCCGCCTTCCACACGGCCAGCGGCGCCACGAGCACACCCGGGCCGCGCTCCAGACACACGGCGACCGTCGTCCCGACACCCACGCCGAGGGCGCGCAGGCGCCGGGCGAGGCGCCCGGTCCGCTCGTCCAGCTCGGCGTAGGTGAGCGACTCCCCCTCGAACAGGATGGCCGCGGCCTCCGGCGTGCGGGCGGCCTGCGCTGCGAAGAGCAGGTGCACCGGGACGCCGCCCGTGTCCTCGCGGGCGGGACCGCTCCCGTACGCCAGGAGCGTCCGCGCCTCCTCCGCGGGCAGAATCGCCAGGCGCGACAGACGCTCCTCCGGCGCAGTGCAGACGGCGCCAAGAAGGGTCTGGTACTGCGCCGCGAAGCGCTCGATGGTGGCGGCGTCGAACAGGTCGGTCCGGAAGCGCAGGCTCCCGGCCAGCTCCTCGCCCACCTCGTGGAGGTCCAGCTCCAGGTCGAAGCGCACCGTCCGGATCTCGCCCCCGAACCGCTCCAGCCGAAGCCCGGCGATGCCGGACCCCTGGCCGGCGTCCACGTTCTGGAGCGCGAACATCACCTGGAAGAGCGGCGTGTGCGACAGGCCTCGCTCCGGGGCGACCTCCTCCACCAGCCGTTCGAACGGCAGCTCCTGGTGTGCGTATGCCCCCAGCGCCGTCTCCCGCACGCGGCGCACGAGTTCCTGGAACGTGGGGTCGCCGGAGAGATCGATGCGCAGCGCGAGCGTGTTGACGAAGAAGCCGATCAGCCCCTCCGTCCCCACCTGGGTGCGTCCCGCGATCGGCGACCCGATGACCAGGTCCTCCTGCCCCGACCAGCGCGAGAGCAGCAGGTCCAGGGCGGCGTGCGTCACCATGTAGAGCGTGGCCCCTTCCCGCCGGGCGAGGGAGCGGAGCCCGCGGGTGACGTCTGCGGGAAGGCGGAACCCATGCGAAGCGCCGCGCGAGCTCGCCACTGCGGGGCGCGGGCGGTCGGTCGGGAGCTCCAGCGTGGGGGGCGCGCCGCCCAGCCGCTCCCGCCACCAGTCGAGCTGCCGCTGGAGCACCTCGCCCTGAAGCCAGCCGCGCTGCCACACGGCGAAGTCCGCGTACTGCACCGCCAGCGGCGGCAGCGGCGATGCCGATTCGTAGAGGGTGAACAGCTCGCGGAAGAGCACGCCCATGCTCCAACCGTCGCTGATGATATGGTGCATGCACAGGAGGAGGACGTGCTCCTCGTCCGCAAGCCGCACCAGCGTCGCGCGCAGCAGCGGACCGCGCTCCAGGTCGAAGGGGCGCTCCGCGTCCTCCCGCGCCAGGCGGCGCACCTCCTGCTCGCGCGCCTGCGGCGCGAGCCCGGTGAGGTCCAGCACGGGCAGGTGCGCGGGCGCGGCCGGGTGCACGACCTGCACGGCGCCCTGCTCCACCGGGAGGAAGGTGGTGCGCAGCGACTCGTGGCGCTCCGTCATCGCGCCCAGCGCCCGCTCCAGGGCGTCCGCGTCGAGGTGCCCCCGCAGCCGGCGCGACTGAGACATGTGGTAACCGGCGCCCTCCGGCTCCATCTGGTGCAGGAACCAGAGCCGCTCCTGCGCGAAGGACAGCGGCAGCGGCGCCTCCCGGGGAACGGGAGTCAGCGGTGGGAGGGCGGCACCCTCGCCCGCGCGCCGCATCTCCTCCACGCGCCCGGCCAGCTCCGACACCGTGGGTCCCGCGAAGAGCGCCCGCAGCGGCACCTCCACCCCGAACACCTCGCGGATGCGCGAGACCACCCGCGTAGCCAGCAGCGAGTGTCCGCCCAGATCGAAGAAGCTCTCCTGGACTCCCACCCGCTCCAGGCGCAGCACCTCCGCCCACATCTCGGCCAGCACCTCCTCCACGGGGGTACGCGGCGCCACGTACCGGTCCGCGTTGGCCGCGTACTCCGGCGCCGGCAGCGCCTTTCGGTCCAGCTTCCCGTTCGGGGTCAGCGGGAACGCGTCCAGCACCACCGTGGCGGCGGGGACCATGTAGT
>DASQBH010001656.1:0-14960 GCA_035635315.1 Longimicrobium sp. | reverse complement strand
GCATCCGCGTGTGCCGCGGCGGGTCCGCGAAGATGAACCAGTCCGGCGCGGTGCGGCCGGAGACCAGCGGGCTGCTGCTGAACGTGTCGGGGTCGTGCAGCGTGCGCCGCACCCCGTCGTAGTCGAACACCATCCACGCGTCCAGCCGCGGCTCGTGCAGCAGCGGCGAGGCCTGGCGCAGCCGCGCGTACAGGGGATACGGATCGCGGCGGATGTCGTCGGAAAGAAAGTCCATCATCGTCCATCGCCTCCCGTGTTCTGGTTCGATGCCTCCGCCGGGGCGAACGCCCGCAGCACCGCGCCCACCGTCCCGCGCGCCAGCCCCTCGTCCACCGCCTCGCCGCTGATCAGGTAGCGCCAGAGCAGCGGCCCGCTCAGCAGGTCCAGCGCGAGCTCCAGGTCCGTGTCCGCCCGCAGCTCGCCGCGGGTGATGCCGCGCCGAAGCGCCCGCCGCATCGCCTCCCGCCGCATCCCCACAAAGCCGCCGCGGACGGCCTTCGCGATCGGCTCGCTGCGGACCATGGCCGCCACCAGGCCGGAGAGGAGCGCGGCGGTGGCAGGATCGGCGTACATCCGCAGCGTGGCGTGCATCAGCGCCATCAGGTCGCCTTCCGTGCTGCCGGTATCGGGATCGGGGACGGCGCGCACGATGGCATCGATCGCCTCCACCACCAGCAGCTCCTTGCTCTTCCAGCGGCGGTACACGGTGGCCTTGCCCACCCCGGCCCGCGCGGCGATCGCATCCATCGCCAGCGCGTCGAAGCCCGTTTCACGGATCAGCTCGAGCGACGCGGCCAGGATGGCGGCGTGCGCTTCCGCGCTTCGGGGCCGGCCGCGGCGTGAGATGTCATCAGCTTCCATCCGCACAATCTGCCGTTCTGCATTACGGAACGCAAGTGTATCGTATTTCAGCACGATCCGGGCCGCACTGGAGAAACAGATTGGCCTAACGCAGAGTTATACCGGATCCGCAAAAAGGATTTCGTATACGGATTCGGCAAACGGTGTCATCCTGAGGGAGGCGCGCACCCGGTCCTGTCCAGACCACACGACTGCCTGTGCGCCGACCGAAAGATATCTACGATGGGCGCATGATCCTGTCGGCTACCATGGGTTCCGCGCGAGAAGCCGCCCGTTCCCGATAAAGATTCTTCGGTCGGCGCACAGGCGTTCGTGCGAGACAGACGGTTACGCGCGGCGCCTCCCTCAGAATGACAGCGATCGTCCTACTCCAGTGCCTGGCGAATTTCGGTGTGAAGCCGGTGTGACGCCAATTCTTTTTGCGGATCTGGGTATTAGCAGAGTTGTTGCCCAGTGTCTCCCCGGACGAGAGCATGAGGGAACGGCACGAGAGAACTCCGCTAACTCTGCTGACTCTGTGTGAGGACCAATCTGTTCCGGTGATTGTGATAACAGAAAACCCGCCGGAGCGCGCCGGCGGGTTCTCTGCGTGAAACGTGGAATGCGGCTACCTAGGCGCGTCGGGAAGGTTGCCGCAGGCGGCCACCAGGCGCGCGCGGGCGGGCTCGGGGACGCTGGTCGCCTGGGCCATGCAGTCCGCGTACGGAGCCATGTTCCGCTGGTTCATCTTCCACTCGGGCGACACGTCCTCGCGTAACGCCGCCGCCGAATCCGCCGCGGTGGGCACCGGCGCGGGGGTGGATGTGGTGCGTGCGCCGGGCGGGCGCGACGGCGGCGCCGGCTGCGCGGGTGCGGCGGCCGGCGCCGATGCCTGGCTCGTCGGGGGGGCGGCGGCAGGGCTCGAGGCCATGTCCGCCGCCGGGGGCTCGTCGCCGCCGCAGGCCGCAAGCGACGCGGCCAGGCACATCATCCAGCCGAGCCGGAAGATCGTCATGGGCGATCCTGGAGCAGCGCCTCCATCCGCGCCAGCCGCTCCTCCAGCCCCTGGATGCGCGCGTCGCGCTCCGCGAGCTGCGCCTGCAGGGCCGCGGTGCGGCGCTCCAGGGCCTGTACGGCGGCCAGGTTCACGCCATCCAGGTCGCTCATGTTGATGGTCGTGTCGTCCGCGCTGAAGCCGAACGCCGCGTGCCAGTCCTGCGCCATCGGGCCCATGTGGCGCACGCTCACGGCTTCGTCGATGTACGCCCACGTGGTCACGGGAAGGTTGCGGATGCGGGCCAGCACGTCCTCCCCATCCACCGCCGCGAAGTCGCGCTTGCGGTTGCGGTCGGAGATCACGTTCCACGAGCTGCCGCCCGCCGTCAGCGAGACGCCCACGGTCGCCGCGCTGTTGGTCAGGATCCGCACGCCGCCCGCCGCGCGGATCTGGAACGAGTTCGCCGCGTTGTTCGCGAACACCGTCGTGGTCGAGGCGTCCGCCCAGGTGAACGAGCCGGTCCGGGTGCTGGCGCTGGCGCGGCGTCCCAGCACGATGGAGTGGTTGGCGTTGGCGGTTACGTCCTCACCCAGCGCCACGGAGCTCTGTCCGCTCGCCGTCGCCACGCTCCCCATGGCAAAGGAGTAGGTGCCCGAGGCGATGGTCTGGCCGCCCCCGGCCCACGAGTAGAAGCCCACGTTGACGTCATCCCACTCCGACCCCGTGCCGCCCGCGGTGCCGCCGGCGCGGAACGCCCCCTTGAAGGGGTGCCACATCATCCGGTCTCCGGAGCCGAAGGCGGGGATGACGCCGTTGCCGACGCTGCTCAGGGCCACCACTCCGCCCGCGCTGTCCACGCGAAAGCGGTCGCCCGCCGGCGTGCCGGAGCGCGCCTGCAGCAGGATGTCGGACTGGGCCGCCGCCGGCGCGGCCTGGATGATTCCCGCCAGCGCCGCGGCGAGGGCGAGGGCCGCGAAGGAGGTCGTGCCGCGCATGGTCAGCGTTCCGGCTGAGGGTTTACGGATCGTCATCAGTACGAGGTGGTCTGCAGGCGATGGCCGACGGTGCGCAGCCGGCCGCCGGCCAGCTCGATCCGCGCGCGAGAGATTACGGGCCCCGCCAGCGTGTAGCTGCCGGTCACCTGCATCCGCGGCAGGTTGCCCTTGATGCTGGACGTGCCGGTCCCGGCCAGGATCAGCCGCCCGGTGGTGCTGGTGATGCCGCCGGTCGTCCCCGCCCACGCGATCGAACTGACCGTCAGGTCGTACGAACCGAGGTCGAAGGTGGCGCCATTGTCCAGGATCACCCCGCCCACGGGTGCGCTGGCGGTCGCCACGAGGGAGAACGGCCGTCCGGCGGGAATGTAGAGCGTGTCTTGCGCGCCGGGCGGGGTACCCAGGTCCCAGTTGGCGCCGTTGGCGCCGTCCGTGCTCACGTTCCCCGTCCACGTCCGCGTGACTCCCGACACCAGGAGGGAGAGCAGTCCCTCGTTGCGTCTGCCCACGGCCCGCAGCACCGAGGTGCCGTAGGAGGCGTAGCCGTAGGTGGCCTGGATGGCCGCCTGCCCGCTCACCAGCGCCGCGCGAGGGCCGAAGGTGGCGTACCCACCGCTGACGGACTCCAGCCGCACGCTGTCCACCGCCGTCGTCATCACGTTGCCGTACAGGTCCATGGCGGTCGCCGTGAGCGTGAACGGCACGCCCACGGCCGGGCGCGCCGGCGTTCCCGAGCGGAAGTGGGCCGCGCATCCGTCCACCGACTCACCCGGCCGCAGCACCATCACCCGGGTGTACGCGCCGGGTTCGGTGATGGTGGCGGTGGGCGCGTTGCTGGGGCCCGCCGCGCGCACGGTGCAGATTTGCCGCTGGCCGGGGTAGTCCGGCACGTCGGGGCCCGCCGCGGGGCTGCCGGCCAGCACGGTGACCGTGGTGGCTCCCAGCGCAGCCGCGCGGTCGCGGATCATCCGTACCGCCGCGGTGTCCTGCGCCTCCTCGATGCTCTCCGTCATCCGCGTCTCGGAATCCTCCACCGCGTAGACGCGGAACGAGTACGAGTTCGGATCGCTGGTCGACGCCGCCGGCAGCGGGTGCCGGAACGCGTAGGTGAAGATCCCGGCGTACTCGTTGGGGTCCGTGGTGCTGGGGAGCACGCGGGTGCCCGGGTTCCTGCGGTTGCGCACCACGAAGCCGTAGGGGAGGAGCGAGGTGTCCGGCGCGGTGAGCGGAATGCCGGACAGCTCGCTCTGCTCGAACACCTGCAGCACGTCCACGAGCGTCGCCTTCAGGCCGCCGTCGTCGGCCAGGGCCACGGCGCCCGTGGGGACCATCTTCGCGACCATCGCCGAGTCCGCCGGCGTGCCGTCGTACAGGATGACGTTGCGAAAGGGCGTCGCGCCGATGGTAGTGGTGCCGATGGCGGGGACGAACGTCAGGTTCTGCACCGCTGCGCCCGTGGCGTTGCGCACCAGCATGGTGGCGGTGACGTACCGCTGTCCGCTGCCGCGCGCGCCGTGCGTGAACCGGCCGCTGGAGATGACCTCCAGCGTGAGCCCGGAGAACGTGACGGGGCTCAGCGTCTGGCTGGGCCCATACGGCACGGCCTGCACGCTGGCGCTCATCCCGGTAGGGCCCGCCATGCCCGTGATCGTAATCTCGAAGACACCCACCACTCGGGGTGCCGGCGTGGGGTCCGGGTCGGGCTCCCGCACCGTCTTCGTGGGGTCGTCCACGCAGGCGGCCGCCAGGAGCAGCAGCGGAAGGGTGCGGATCAGGCGGAGATGCGGCACGGTCACCACCCTGCGGCTCGGGCTGCGGGTGCAAGGCACCGGAGAAATCCCGGAACCTGTGTTTATCGCAGAGTAGGGGTAGGCCGGGCCTTCGTCAAGTTCATTCTGCAAATGCATGTATTCACATCGACCTACGACGATTCAGGCTGGAGTGTCCAGGAACGTTTCTGCACAGATTGTGTGCATGAAATCCGGAAATCAGCCAGAATGTCGCAGCTGTCTGGCCCGGGCCACCTGCGGTTACACCATGTCTCTTTCGGGGCTATGCTGTTACCGCACTTCGATCATGGAAACGAAGAGTCCGCTGAATGATCAGTGGGTTTTCCTCTCGGGAAAATCAACGGCCCGGGAGGTTTGGCAATACTCTCTCAGGGCCGCAGGTGGTCCACGGTGATGGGGACGATCTCGCCCAGGGCTTCGGCGACGATGCTGCGGTGGCAGTGGGCGGGGTCGGCCTCCAGGCAGAGCAGGCAGACGCGCCTGCCGGCGCGCACCAGGTCCGCCAGCGCGTGAAGCTCGGCCTGCGCATCCGTCGTCTGCAGGTGGTCCAGAAAGACGGCGCGCATCTCGTCGTGGCGGCCGGCGCGGGCGGCGGCGCGGCCCTCGGCGGGGGTGCCCAGGCCGCGCAGGTGCAGGTACTCGATGCCCACGCCGCCCACGTTGGCCGCCAGCTTCGTCTTGGCGAAGCCGGGGCGCCGCGAGCTCGCCACCGCCCTTACGTCCACCAGCACCTCCACCCCCGCGCCCTGCAGCGCATCCAGAAAGCGCTCCACGGTGGCGTCTTCGTATCCAATGGTCGCGATGGAATCCATCCGTCCCTTCTCCGGCTGATCGGCTGCGTCGGGTCCCCGCATTCCCCTCTTCCAATCACGTGCCACGTCCCGCCCGTCGTGCATTCGCCGGCCACCCGCCGGGGCGACGAGTGGTCCGTCTTCCCTGGTCCATTCGTGCTGGTTCGCGACTGTTTTCTTGACTTGATTGCAACGTTGCCCCCACTCTGTGAAGCACACTTTCTCGCCCACGTGCCGAGGTGCGCCACCGTCCGCCGCAACCGCGCGGATGCTCTGGTGGCGCCCCGTCGCAGCCTTCTCCCCTCTGCAGACAGGATGTCATGAGAAAGCTTCGCCTGTGCCTGGATGAGCTGCGCGTGGAGTCGTTCCCCACGGCGCAGGAGGCGGCGCGAGCCGGGACCGTGCGCGGCAACGAGTTCCCCACGTACTGGGTTCCCGGCTGCTACACGGGGCCCGACTACGGCTCCACCTGCCAGCCGATCTACACCTGTCCCGAGTGCGCCTCGCCGCCGGAGACGCATTACAACTGCGACTCTCCCATCGACCCCTGACTCGCGCCGCGGGCCGCTTCACAGGCTGGGCGGGGGAATGATCGGGGGATGACGAGAAGGAGGGGGAAGACGCCGCGCGCGTCTCCCCCTCCTTCTGTTGCTTCCCCGCCGCCCCTCGGTATCGCGGCGGGCTCGCCCGTCCAAGGCGCGGATGCCGATCCTTCTCCCGGTCTCGTGCCTGCCTCCCGCGAGATCACCATCGCCCGTTCACCCCCGCCCCGTCACACCACCGCCGCATCCTCTACAAAGCCTGTCACCCGCGGCACCGGGCGTGCATGCGCCCTCCGCTCCCCGCGCCGCGAGCGGCGGCGGGCGCAAGGCACAGCGAACGAAGTGGAGGAGGAAGGCGCATGAGCATGACTCTGGAAGAGCCCCGGGCGCGGGCGTTCCGGCCCGAGATGGCGGACTCGGTGGGGAGCGCGACGGAGACGCCGGGGTGGAACCTGGACACGGAGCGGCGCACCGGCGACGGAAAGATGCTGGCCAACGGGCTGGGCTGGTTCAGCATCGGCCTGGGGCTGTACGAGCTGCTGGCCCCGCGCCACCTGGGCCGCACGCTGGGGATGGAGGACCAGACGACCCTCATCCAGGCGTACGGCCTGCGCGAGATCGCGACGGGGGTGGGGATCCTGGCCAACCGGCGGCCGGCGGAGTGGGTGTGGGGGCGCGTGGGCGGCGACGCGCTGGACCTGGCCACGCTGGCGACGGGGCTGGACGGCGACAATCCAAAGCGCGGCAACGTGGCCGTCGCCATCGGCGCGGTGGCCGGGGTGGCGCTGCTGGACGTGCTGTGCGCGCAGGCGCTGAGCCGGCGGGTCGTTCACGACTGACGTGCGGGAACGTCCGGCCGGACACACGGGGCGCCGCTTCAATACGGGAGCGGCGGCGGGGGGCGGACGCGGTTCTGGAACTCTGGGGATGTGGAGGAGGCGAGGATGAAGGCACTCACATGGCACGGGCGCTCGTCGATCAAGTGCGAGGACGTTCCGGACCCTACGATCATCGATCCCACGGACGCGATCGTCCGCATTACGTCCACCGCCATCTGCGGCAGCGACCTGCACCTGTACGACGGCTTCAACCCGTTCATGAAGCCGGGCGACGTGCTGGGCCACGAGCCCATGGGGATCGTTGAAGAGGTGGGGAGCGCCGTCAAGCGCATCAAGAAGGGCGACCGGGTGGTGGTGCCGTTCACCATCTCGTGCGGCAGCTGCTGGTTCTGCCAGCACGACCTGTACTCCGTGTGCCAGACCACCAACCGCGACGCCGAGGTCGCGAAGAAGATGATGGGGCACACCACCGCCGGCCTCTTTGGCTACTCGCACCTGACCGGCGGGTACGCGGGCGGCCAGGCGCAGTACCTTCGCGTGCCGTACGCCGACGTGGGCCCGCTGCGCATCGACAGCGACCTGCCGGACGAAAAGGTGCTCTTTCTCTCCGACATCTTTCCCACCGGGTGGATGGCGGCGCTGAACGCCGAGATCCAGCCGGGCGACACGGTGGCGGTGTGGGGGTGCGGGCCGGTGGGGCAGATGACCATCCAGAGCTGCTGGATGCAGGGCGCCGGGCGGGTGATCGGCATCGACACGGTGCCCGAGCGGCTGGCGATGGCGCGCTCGGCGGGGCGCGCGGAGACCATCGACTTCAAGGAGACGGGGGTCTACGACGCGCTGATGGAGATGACGGGCGGGCGCGGGCCGGACCGCTGCATCGACGCGGTGGGGGCCGAGGCGCATGGCACGGGGAGCATCGACGCCGTCTACGACAAGGTAAAGACGATGCTGATGCAGGAGACCGACCGCGTGCACGTGCTGCGCGAGGCCATCATGTGCTGCCGCCCCGCGGGGACCATCTCCATCCCCGGCGTCTACATGGGGGTCGCCGACAAGATCCCCGTGGGCGCGATGATGAACAAGGGACTGACGATCAAGACGGGGCAGACGCACGTGCAGGCGTACCACGACGAGCTGCTTTCCCGCATCGAGAAGGGCGAGATCGACCCCTCGTTCGTCATCACCCACACCGTGCCCATCGACAAGGGCCCGGACATGTACAAGACGTTCCGCGACAAGGACGACGGCTGCATCAAGGTCGTCCTCAAGCCCTGGGACTGACGGAACGTCTCACGCGGAGTCGCGGAGGGCGCGGAGAGAGATCTCCGCGCCCTTCGTGTTTATCCCGAATCGGATCGAGGCGACTCATACCGGATCCGCAAAAAGATTTCGTATACGGATTCGGCAAACGGTGTCATCCTGAGGGAGGCGCGCACCCCCGTCTGTCGCAGACGCACGGTTGCCGGGTGCGCCGACCGAAGGAGTTTTACGATGGGCGCATGATCCTGTCGGCTACCATGGGTTCCGCGCGAGAAGCCGCCCGTTCCCGATAAAGATTCTTCGGTCGGCGCGCAGGCGGTCGTGCGAGAAAGACGGTTGCGCGCGGCGCCTCCCTCAGAATGACAGCGATCGTCCCAATCCAGCACCTGGCGAACTCGGGTGTAAAGCCAATTGTTTTTGCGGATCTGGTATCGGCCCCAAGACTCAGAAGGTGGTGCCAAACCCGCCCGAACTTTGATTTCCTGAGGGAGGCGCCGCTCCACAACCGCTTGTACGAAAGGCTCTGGCGCCGACCGAAGGATCCCGCCGGCAGAACCGCGGGGGCCGGATCAACGCCGTGAATCCAGCCCCGAGGCTGCCGAGAGGAGATCCTTCGGTCGCGCGCAAGGGATGTGAAGGTTCGGGTTCCGTGGGGCGCTCCCTCAGGAAGTCACGGTTTGGTTCGGGTTTCGGTGCTGGCGGGTGAATGGCACGAACGGGGTGCAATAATCCGCAACTCTGGATTGTTGCAGCGCTGGATCGAAAGGTTGCACAGTGCTGTAAACGTCTGGTGATTCCAGTTTCCGGAAGGCGAGGTGTCAGCTGTGAAAACCGTGAAATCCTTGACTTCGCGGGTGCGCGGCGCCGATACTGCCTGTATCGGATTCCCGTAGCAGGGCACCCCGCCTGGATGCAGTCGAATCCCCCCGGTCTGCCCCCGCTTTCCGCCATCGGACGTGCCGCCCGGCGTCCGCGCGGCGCACTCGCCATCGTCCACCCGCCCGGCTTTCGCGTGACGACCGCTCCCCTTCGCCCGCGGCGCCTGCTTTCCGCGTGCGCCGGCTCGCTGGCCCTGGTGGCGCTCCCCAAGTGCCCGCTGTGCCTGCTGGCCTGGGCGGGCGTGGCGGGAAGCGCGGGGTTCACCTCCGCGTACGGCGCCTGGCTCCTTCCCGCCACCGCGCTCGCGCTGGCGGTGACCGTGGGCGCGCTCGCCTTCGCGGGCGCGGGCGCCGGGCCCGTCCTGCTCTCCCTGGCCGGCGCCGCCGCGACGCTGGGCGGCAAGTTCCGGATGGACCAGCCTTTCCTGCTCTACGCGGGGCTGGCGGCGCTGCTGGCCGCCACCGCGTGGGGCGTGCTGCATCGCCGCAGACCCCTGGCGGCGCGCGCCTGCTCCACCGGCTGCGCGCACGCCGCACCCTGAAATTCCCCGCCGCGGCCCGTGGCCGCGGACCGCACCGGCACCGAGGAGAGAGACGCGCCATGGAGCAGACAACGCCCACGCGCTGGGAGCGCGTCCGGCAGATCCTGGACGACGCCGCCGGCGACAGCGCCTCCGACTACGGCGGTGTCGGCCGCCCCTGGAGGCTGTCGCCCGACCAGCTGGAGACGGTGCAGGTCTACGGCGTCCGCATGATCGCCCCCGCCGTGGACGAGGCCGCCGCGCCCGCCGCCAAGGGGTGCGGATGCGGGTGCGCCGCCACGGCCGAGCGCCCCGCGGGGCAGGAGCCGGGCGCCCGCTTTCCCCGCTACCCGGGGCGCGGCGCGGCCTCGGCGCTGGTGCGCGGGCTGCGCGGCCAGGCGCCGTACGACGGCTCCGTCTTTCCCCGCCTTCCCTGGGGCGGCGCCGCCGTGGCCGACGACGACGTGCGGTTCATCAGCGACTGGATCGACGACGGCCTTCCCGACGACCGCGAGACGTCGCTGGCGGTGGACGCGGAGACGTCCGGCGCGGACGGCACGGTGCGGCTGGACGCGGCGCCGGTGGAGGCCGTCGTTCCCCGCGTCTTCGGCCCCCTGAGCGACGCGGACTCGAAGGGGTACGGCGGCCGCCCGGGCGAGGTGCGCCAGCGGATGAACCTGGACTGCCTGACGCACCACCAGCGCGAGGAGCTGCGCGGCGCCTTTCGCGAGCTGTACAACCTGAACAAGTGGCCCCTGGACCGGCGCAGCTACAACAACATGGCGCTCATCCACCAGGACCACTGCCAGCACGGGTGGGAGCGCTTTCTTCCCTGGCACCGTGTCTATCTGTACGAGATGGAGCAGGTGATCCAGGACGTGGCCCCCGGCGTGACGCTGCCGTACTGGGACTTCACCATGCCCCGGTACTGCCCCGAAAAGCCGCAGGACGGCCTTCGCATCCCCCTTTCCTACCAGGCGTTCCTCACCGAGTCCGCCGTGACCTGGCTGGCGGACGAGGCGGTTCCCTCGCTCAAGGAGATCGAGCCGCAGCTGCGGCAGATGGTGGGGCAGCACTACACGTCGCTGGACCGCTTCTTCACGGCCATGAAGGGCGCCCCGTACAACGTGCCGGCGGAGTACACGCAGGGCGACTACCGCAAGCGCTTCATCGACGCCCTGCTGGGCACCAACTCGCTCTGGTACCCGCTGCGCTACCCGGGTGAGTACGCCGGGGGCCAGACCCTGCCCCAGCGGTTCGGCGCGCACTACCCCACGGCGGAGAACATCCGCGAGATCATGGCGCTCACCACCTTCCGCGACTTCGGGGGCGGGCCGCAGTACGACGCGTCGTTCGGGTTCCTGGACCAGAACCCCCACAACACCATGCACGTGTGGACGGGGGGGCAGAACCCGGATGCCGGGACCTCCAAGGCGGGGCTGCTGGCCGCAGTGGACGATGCGGGCGCCGCCGTGGGCACCACGCGCAACCGCGGCGTGCGGGCGCGGGACCGGCGCTTCCATACCCACGAGGACATGTACTACGAGCAGCAGCCGTTCGGCGACATGTTCAGCAACCTCACGGCGTCGTACGACCCCGTGTTCTGGCCCGTGCACGTGAACATCGACCGGCTGTGGTGGGAGTGGCAGCAGGCCCACCCCGGCGCCAACCCGGTGGACCTGGGCTCGGTGCTCACCCCGTGGAGCTACACCGTGGGCGACACGCTGCAGATCGCCCCGTTCGGCTACGAGTACGTCAAGAGCACCTGCCTGATCCCCGTGGGCACCGAGGTGCCCGTGGGCCGCTTCGTCTCTCGCCCCGTCGCGTTGCCGGACCCCGTAAAGGCGGGCTTCCGCAGCGCCGAGGTGCGGCTGCACCAGGTGCCGCAGCTGGACCGCTCGTGCTTTATCCGCGTGTTCCTGAACCTTCCCGACGCCAACGCGCAGACCCCGGTTGACCACCCCAACTACGCCGGCTACCTGGCCGTCTTTGGCCACGGCGACTGCGTGGGCGGGCCGGGGCACTGCGGCGTGCCGGAGCGGCGCCCCTACGACCTGCGGCCGCGCAGCCACAACACGCCGCGCAACCACCGCGTGAACGTCACCCAAACGGCGCGCAGGCTGGTGGCGGAGGGCGCCGACGCGCTGCGCATCACCCTGGTGACCATCGGCGCGGACTACTGCGAGGACAACGACGTGCTGCGCCTCGAGGGCGTGTCGCTGAACTTCCTGGACTAGGGAAGTGCGAAAGTGCGGGAGTGCGAAAGTGCGAAAGTAACGGCATCGCACGCATAGGCAGGATCCGGCGCTCTCGCACCAACGCACTTTCGCACTTTCGCACTTTCGCACTTTCGCACTCTCGCACTCTCGCACTCTCCGACCATGCCCCCCATCTACCGGATCCACCCGGCCATCGGCATCGCGCGGCTGGGGAACAGCCCCGACGAGTTCTACATCTCGCCCGAGGCCCCCGCCGCCCTCCCCATCGAGTGCGACGAGCACGGCGAGACCACGCTGGGGCCCGACGGCAGGGAAGCGACCATCAAGACCTTCAAGGACGAACAGCACCGGGTAAAGCGGCAGGCGGCCCGATTCCAGGTGTACGTCTACGACGAGCAGAGCCCGCACGGACGGCCGCTGCAGCTCAACGAGCCCGTGGCCGGCGGCGGCTACCAGGGAACGCTGGTGGACGTGGAGTGGCGCGTGTGGCTGGCCAACAAGAAGGCCGCCTGGTACCAGTTCCAGCAGCTGCAGGGCGAGCACGGCTACGCCCCCGACCACCCCCGCCGCAACCCCGGCATCAAGGGCAAGACGGCGCGCGGGCGCCTGGTGATCGATCCCGGGCCCCGCACCGTGAGCATGCTCGGGTACCGCACGGCGGAGTTCAGCCGCGACGGCGGCGTGCAGTACGCCCCCACCTTTCCCCCCAGGCTGCGGCCCCACTCCATCGACACGCTGGGGCGGCTGATGACGGACTCGTGCGGGCGGCTGCTGGTGCTGGGCGGGCACGGCAACGCGGGCACCTTCAACTACAAGCAGTTCGGGCAGCCCCGCATCGATCACTACGCCAACAACGACGGGTGGTTCGACGACACCAGCGACGGCCCCGTGATGGCCCGCCTGGTCATGAAGGACCCGGAGACGCAGCAGCTGCGGTTCGTGGACGTGGAGTACCCGGCCTGGGTGGTGGCGGGGTATCCGGGATACTGCCCGGAGATCCTGGACATGATCACCATGGACGACCTGCTGCAGGACCTGCACATCCGCCAGTTCGCCACCCGCACGGAGCTGTACGGCCAGTCCGGGACGTTCGACGACCCGCAGCACGTCGACCCGCAGAACGCGGAGGCGCTGCAGATGTGGCGCGCCGGGCGGCTGCAGTGGAACCCGGATTACCGGCCCTGGTTCTACCGCGACGTCTGGAACATCCTCTTTCGCCCGGACCAGTTCAGCTACCTGAGCGACGTCCTGGGGCTGTCGAACTTTCCGCACAACCAGTCCACCCGCGGCACCTTCGACCCCGTAAAGCTGGGCACGCCGCCCCGGGTGAACGCGCGGCGGGTGCGCGACGAAGAGGAACGCCTGGTGGAGCGGCTGCTCTCCGGCGACCTGTTCATGGAGGGGCTGGAGCCGGTGCTGGAGGCGGTGGAGAAGGAGGCCCGCACGGCGCTGTCGGCCCTGGGCTCCAGCGGCGACGCGCTGCGGTCGCAGATGCCGGGGCTGCTCACCGGCGAGGCGGCCGAGGCGCTGCGGGCCAGCGTGGCGGCCTACGTGGCGGCGCTGCGGCCGGCCGCGGCGGAGGGCGGCGCCCCGCGCCCGGACCCGGAGACGGCGCCGGACGCGGCGGCGGGGGCGGGGACCATGGCGCAGCCGGGGCCCTCGGCGCTCAAGTCCGGGGCGGCCGATGCCGTCGCCGCGGCGCCCGGCGCCGTCGGCCTGGACGGCTACCTGCACGCGTTGCGGGAGGCGGGTCCGCGGCCGGAGCTGGCCCAGGCGCGGGAGGAGCTGGAGAGCCGCGTGGCCGCGCTGGTCGTCGCGCTCCCCGGACAGGAGGAGAAGGGCGAGCCCTCGCTGCGCGCCAGATCCGTCCACGCCCCGGCCGCGGACGGGGGCGCGGGGGCGGTGCTAGGGCGCGCGGCTACGCGGCTGCGCAAGGCGCTGCAGGACCACCTGCGCAAGCTGCACTCCGGCCGGCTGCTGGAGGAGGCGCGCAAGAAGGCCGTCGCCGCGCACACGGTGGACGAGTACCGCCCCTACCGCCAGTTCCTGTACGACCTGCTGCGCCGCAACGGCGAGGAGAACCGCTTCTTCGCGGGGGGCAAGCCCGACTCGCGCACGCACAACCTGCCGCTGATGCCGCTGCTCGCCGGCGACAACCCCATCAGCAACTCGCTGGTCTCCAAGTTCCTGCGGCTTACGGACTACCAGCTCTTCGTGCTGCGGCAGTGGGCCGAGGGGCTGTTCCGCCACGAAGAGCTCGAGGGGTGGGGGAGCACGGACCCGTGGAACCCCTACGCCGGCTGGGTGAACCGCACCGGCCACGACCTGGACCGCGGCGTCATCAGCCAGGTGGCCGGGGGCGCGTTCTGCCCCGGGTGCGAGCTGGGGTGGGTGATGCGCAACCCCTCCATCTACTACGACGTGTACCGCATCAAGGCCGACCCCGTGTTCTCCGCCTTCCAGGAGACGGCGGCGCAGGCCAACCAGACCGCGGGACAGTTCCGGACCAGCGAGCAGGAGTACAGCTCGTACATCCAGCAGGCGCTCAGCCTCAAGAACGACTTCAGCAAGGGGCTGCAGCCGGGCGACCTGACCAAGTACATGGCGCTCCCCTGGCAGGCGGACTTCAACGAGTGCTCCACGCAGACCATCGACGTCACCTACGAGGGCTGGAACGTCCTGTATCCCAAGAGCGACAAGGACGAGCAGCTCAAGGCCGCGGAGCGCCAGTGGGAGACGCTCTGGTGGCCGGCGCACCGGCCCATGCAGGTGTTCGTCCCCGTCCCCGGCGACCAGGGGACCAACTACGACTGGCAGGTGTGGGCGCTGGGCATTCCGCAGACCGGCGAGGGCGACTACAAGATGGTCACCGACTGGTGGCGGCTGGGATTCGTGCGCAAGAACCCCGATGCGAGCCCCGACATGAGCGGCGACATCGCGCCGCCGCCGCAGGTTCCCCCGTACATCAGCACCGAGGCGTACCCCGGGTATCTGAAGGAGGAGGAATGAGCGGCCCACGCGGCCTGCCGATCCGCGGCGCGAAGACGGCGTAGGCGGATGGACGGCGATTGGTTCGACGTGGTGGTCGCGGGGGGCGGGCCCGCCGGGTGCGCGGCGGCGCTCGCGCTGCGGGCGCACGCGCCGGGGCTGTCCGTGGCGCTGGTGGAGGCGTCGGCGTACGGGGGCGAGCGCATCGGCGAGACGCTCCCCCCGCACGCCGCCGAGGTGCTGGAGCACCTGGGTGTGGGTGACGCCTTTCGTGCGCAGGGGCACCACCCGGCGTAC
>DASQBH010001655.1:0-5464 GCA_035635315.1 Longimicrobium sp. | reverse complement strand
GGGATGAGGATGGCGAACGCGTCGCCGCGCAGGCTTTCGCGCTGGATGCCGCCGCTGCCGGACCGGACGCTGTCGCCTCGGGCCTTCGGCGTGGGATGCGCCGTGTTCGCCACCGTCGTCGGCGTGCTGGTGTATCTCCATCCGCCGTTCGGGGTGGTGGCCGCGGCCCTGGTGCTCTTCTTCGCCGTGCTGACGTTCCTGCGCCGACGCCGGGACCGCCGCATGGCCGCGGAGCGGGCCGGCGAGAGCATCTGCACCTTTGCGCGGGCGCTGGACCGGCGGGCGGTGGATCCGTGGGTGATCCGGGCCGTGCACGACGCGCTCGGTGCGTACGCGGACTTCCCCATCCGCGCATCGGATTCGCTCGGCGCGATCCTCGGTGTGTACGGAGACGAGCTGGACGACGTGGCCCGCGACATCGCCGAGCGCACTGGCCGCACGCTGGACGGCGCCGAACGCAACCCGGTGCGCGTACGGACCGCCGGCGACCTGGTCCGCTTCTTCTGCCACCAGCCCCGCATCGCCTCCTGAGCTGCGATGGACAAATCGCTGGTGGGGATGAGCAAGTTCGTCAGCAAGGTGCTGCGGCACGCGCCGGAGTCCGTGGGGCTGCGGCTGGACGAGGCGGGGTGGGTGGATGTCGACGAGCTGCTCGCCGCGGCGGAACGGGCGGGCGTGGCGCTGGACCGGCCGACGCTGGAGCGCGTGGTCGCGGAGAACGACAAGAAGCGCTTCGCCCTGAGCGCGGACGGACTGCGCATCCGCGCCAGCCAGGGCCACTCCGTGGCGGTGGAACTGGGGCTGACGCCCGGGGAGCCGCCGGAGGTGCTCTTTCACGGCACGGCGGACCGCCACCTGGACGCCATCCGCGCGCAGGGGCTGGTCCCCGGCCGCCGCACCCACGTGCACCTTTCCGCCGACGAGGCCACGGCGGTGAACGTGGGGCGGCGGCACGGGCGCCCCGTGGTGCTGCGCGTGCAGGCCGGCGAGATGCACCGCGCCGGCCACGCCTTCTTCCGCAGCGACAACGGCGTCTGGCTCACCGCCGCCGTCCCGCCCGCGCACATCCGCTTCCCGGACTGATACCGAATCCGCGGATCTTCACACCGAAATTCGCCAGGCACTGGATTGGGGCGATCGCTGTCATTCTGAGGGAGGCGCCGCGTGGAGCCGTCTTCTCACACGAACGCCTGTGCGCCGACCGAAGAATCTTTATCGGAAACGGGCGGCTTCTCGCGCGGAATCCATGGTAGCCGACAGGACCATGCGCCCAGCGTAAAGATTCTTCGGTCGGCGCCAGGCTCTCCAGCGGAAGGAGAGGGTTGCGCGGCGCCTCCCTCAGAATGACAGGTTCGGCCGGATTCGGCTGGGTCGGAGCTTCAGCTCGGCGCTTTCTGAAGCAGCAGGTCGGGTTTGACGGGGTTGCGATAGCCGCCGGCGGTGGCGTCGTACGCCTCCAGAGGAAGCTCCCAGACGCGGTCGGTCTCGGGGTCGATCAGCCGCACGTAGCCCATGGTGCCTTCGCGCCGCGCCTGTGAAAGGTCCGCCGCGGGCACCTGGCGGGCCGACCAGGCGTCGTTGAAGCGCCCGTAGATGTCGTCGTGGCGAATGCCCCGGGGGGGGGCCGCGGCCATGCTGGCGCCCGGCACGGCGCCGTTGGTGAGCCGGATGCCGTCGCGCACGCGCGGCAGCCAGTCCTTGACCTGGTCCCACTCTTCGGCGGGGCTCTGCGCGCCGGTCACGATGGCGGAGTACTGGCCGGCGCCCTGCAGCACGTGCGAGGTGGCGCGGATGTGGATGGGCCGCCCGCTCTGCCGGCTCTCGATCTCCGCCTCGATCCCCCGCCAGGTGAACTCCGGCGTGGGTCCCGGCCAGTCCGGCGCCGGCTGGACGGAGACCAGGCGGGCGTCCGCCTGCCCCACGCGCGCCAGGTTCTGCCGCAGGTACGCCTCTGGCGAAGGCTGCCCCGCCGCGCCCACGACGATGGAGCCCACCACCCCCGTCACCCCGTCCGGCGCCACGATCTCGATCCCGTTGTCCGTCTCGTTCACCCGCCACCCCTGCGGCACCACGTAGGCGAACGCGCGCCCCTGCCGGTGCTCCAGCGCCGGCCTGCGCGGCCCCGTCCACTCCCGCGCGGCCGAGGCGTCCGCCAGCCCCTGGGTATTCGCCACCTCGCCGTCGTCGTCCGCCGCCGCGCTGGATGCCGGCCCCTGCACGATCGTCATCCCCTCCGGCTGGTCGAACGCCCCCGCAGCCGCGGCGATCCCCGCCGCCACGATCAGCACGCCGCCGCCGATCGCGATCCGCTCCTTCGACGGCCCGCGGTTGCGTGAATCGAACGCCCCTTTCCAATCCCAGCTCATCGATCCTCCACGGGTGAATCGTACCTGGAACGATCCAATTCTCCCATGAAAAGATCGGCCCCGCCGGAAGTCAACCGAGCCGGCACGAGAAAACTCCGTTGACTCCGTTGACTCCGTGTGAGGCGTAATCTCTGGAGCCGTCGGGCCTACTCCCCGCCTGAGGGAGGCGAGATCTCGATCTCCCAACCCATGCGGATGTCCGGCGCCAGCGACGCCGCCACCGAGCAGTACCGGTCGAACGAAAGCTGCACCGCGCGCTCCACGTGCTCGCGCGGCGAGTCGGTGGACACGCGATACGTCAGGTGCACGTCCGTGAGCCGGCGTGGGTGCTCCGCCGCGCGGGAAAAGCGCACGGACACGCTGGCGGCCGTGGGCGGCGTGCGGCGCTTTTCCAGGTAGTCCACCACGTCGATGGCGCTGCACGAGGCAATGCTCACCACCAGCGCGTCCACGGGGCTGGGCGAGGCCTGGCGCTTTCCATCCACCAGCAGCGTGGGCCCGCCCGCCGGGCCGCCCCGCCAGCGCATGCCGCCCTCCCACTCCACCTCGATCGGGTACTCCACGGGCACTCCGTCCGGCATCGTTCCCCTCCACGTTCCACAAGGCGAAAAGCCCGCCCCGGTGTGGGGCGGGCGCTGAAGTCCGGTTTGCCGTCCGCCGGCGTCAGGGGGGCGGCGGCGGGTCGCGCGGCTTGGTGCGGTTGGTGGCGCTGATGATGCCGATGCCGATCATCACGATCACCCCCACCGCGATCCACGTCGTGGGCACGCCCAGCAGACTGGCCGCGATCGCCAGCCCGATGACCAGGACGGTAAAGCCGATCAGGAACGTTGCGAAAGACGACATGCGTGCTCTCCGGCTTGGGTTTGGCCTCCATCCGATGCAGGAGCGGTGCCGAACGCGTCCTTTGTCGCGCATCCACCGGGTGAAAACCGGTCCGGGCGAGGTTCCGCGGTGGCGGCCGTCCCTTGGTGAACCGGCACGAATCGGATAGATTCACTGCTCTTCCGCCACCACTCCGCCGCTTTTCGCATCATCCCCACGCAGATGAAGTATCTCCGCCGCCCTGGGGCGCTGTTCGCGCTTGCCCTCGCCGCCGCCTGCGCCGACGCGCCGGGCCCCTTCGATCCCACCGGCACCCCCGCGCCCGAGCCGCCGCTGGCCGCGCTGCAGTGCACCGTCACCGTGGCGCGCGGCGAGATGCGCTGCGGCGGGGCGTCGCCCAACGGAATGCTGGGCGACGTGATGGTGGGCGGGCAGGGCACCTACGTGCAGCTTCGCTCCGCCAACGCGCGGTACGACAGCACGGAGCAGGTGTTCACGCTGGACGTGACGATGCAGAACCTGCTGGGGCAGCCGGTGGGGACGGAAGACGGGACGACGCCGACGGGCATCCGCATCTTCTTCTACACCCCGCCCGCCGCGTCCGCGGGGACCGGCACGGTGGAGCTGAACAACCCCGACGGCACCGACATCTTCACGGAGGCGGGGCAGCCGTACTTCCTGTATCCGGAGGTGCTGGCGGCGTACGAGCGCACGGCACCCAAGCCCTGGCGCTTCGACGTGGGGCCGGAGGTGGAGGCGTTCAGCTTTCAGGTGTACGTCAGCGCGCGCGTGCCCAACGAGCAGGGCGTGCTGCGCTGGACGCGCGAGGAAGGCGACGTGGTGTCGCGCAACGTCTACACCGTCTGGGGCACCGGGTCCAACGACATCTGGGCCGCCGGCAACGGGGTGATGATGTACAACAACGGCACGCGCTGGGTGGTGATCCCCGGCTCGTGGAACGGGGTGACCGACATCCACGGCACCGCGACGGACGACGTGTGGGCGGTGGGCGGCAGCAACGGCGAGATCAACCACTTCGACGGGCGGCGGTGGAGCAAGGTGCCGGCGATCAACGAGAACTGGAGCGGCGTCTGGGCCCAGGCGCGCGACAACGTCTACGTCACCGGCCACGCCTTCGGCACCACGCTGCGGTGGAACGGCGCGTCGTGGGACACGGTGTTCGCCCCCGCGCACGGCCGCACCTTTACGGGCGTGTGGGGATTCGGGGAGAACGACGTGTTCGTGGCCGGCGGCTGGTGGGACGTGGCGGCCCAGCGGACAAAGGGCTGGGTGTGGCACTGGGACGGCGCGTCGTGGGACAGCGCCGCCCTGGGCGCATACATCAGCGACATCTGGGGCTCGTCGCACGGCGACGTGTACGCGGTGGGCGGCAGCGGACACATCTACCACTACGACGGCACCGCCTGGAGCCGCGTGGATGGCGGCGTCACCACGCTGCCCGTGTACGAGGTGTGGGGCACGGGTCCGGACGACGTGTGGGTGGTGGGCGGCGGATACCGCGGGGGCGGCCCGTCGGCCCTGGTGCTGCACTGGGATGGCGTCTCGTGGAAGGAGGTGGTGACGGGCGGCATCGCCACCGCCGCCGCCGTCTACGCGCCCAACCCCGACAAGGTCTACGTGGTGGGCTACGACGGCATGATCCAGAAGCGCTCCGGCGGCCAGTGGTCCGCGGAGAGCAGCGGCCAGCACCGGTGGACCAGGGCCGTGGCGCCCGTCGCGGAGAACGACGTCATCACCGCGCAGTGCGACGCCGTCCGGCGCAAGTCCGGCTCGCCGCAGACGTGGCAGACCGTCTATTCCCCTCCCGCCTTCGCCTGCCTGGAGGACGTGTGGATCACCCCCGGCGCTTCGCAGGTCTTCGCGGTGGGGCGCGGATACGGAGACGTCGAAACGCCGCTGGACGAGGGGCTGGTGGCGCACTGGGACGGTACGCGGTGGACGGAGACGTGGCTGCCGCAGGTGCAGGAGTTGACGGCCGTCTGGGGGCTGGATGCCACGCACGTCTGGGCCGTGGGCTACGGCAACCCGGACGGCCGCCAGTTCCCCCACGTCTTCTTCTGGGACGGGACTAGCTGGACGGAGATGCCGATCCCCGAGGAGTGGGGCGGCGGCCAGCTGTTCGGCGTGTGGGCCAGCGCGCCCGACGACGTGTGGGCGGTGGGCGGCGGATACCACGCGGGCGGCCCCGAGGCCACGGTGCTGCACTTCGACGGGACGCGGTGGCGCGAGGTGCAGACGGGCGGCGCCGCCAC
>DASQBH010001654.1:0-3953 GCA_035635315.1 Longimicrobium sp. | reverse complement strand
CGGGGTATCGCGATGGACCTCCGTGGCGCGGACCTGCTGATCGCCGCCTGCGCCCGCAACGACGAAGCGTCCGCGCGCTCCCTCGCCGAGCGCGAGCCACAGGCGGTCGCGGAGGTGCGGGCGCACGGAGGCCAGCTGCTCGCGGAGTTCGCCGGCACCGGCAACGTCGGCGGCGTTCGGCTCCTCCTGGACCTGGGCGTTCCCGTATCGGCCGTGTTCCAGCACGGCGACGGCTACTTCGACGTCGCGCCGCGCAGCACGGCGCTGCACGTGGCGGCGTGGCGCGCGCATCCCGCGGTGGTGCAGCTGCTCATCGACCGTGGCGCGCCGGTCGACATGCCGGACGGCAGGGGCCGCACGCCGCTGGCCCTCGCCGTGCGCGCCAACGTGGACTCCTACTGGACCGACCGCCGCTCGCCCGACTCCGTCCGTGCGCTGCTGGATGCCGGCGCCTCCACCGCCGGCGTCCCCTATCCATCCGGCTACGCCGAGGTTGATGCGCTCCTTGTCGGACATCGCCCGTAGGGCAGGGCTGTTCGCCAAGGCCCGTGGCGAATGATTCGCGGCTATGACGACGCGATGTCCGCCTGCGCGGACGGACTCGTGCCGCACGCGGGGCTGTGTGCATTGTGGCAGGCGGGCAACCCGTGCAGTTGAAGCCCCGCGCTGTTTGCGGGGCTTTCCGCTTTCGTTGCGGCGGCTTCAGCCGCTCTTGCGCGGAGCCATCCACGTGAGATCGAATTCTCCCCTCTCCGCGAGGAACGAGCGGGGGAGGGGCCCCTTGCCGCCGCGCCGCGCGCGCCTGATTCTTCCGCATCTTCCCGACCTGCAGTCCCGCCCGCATCCCCCACCCGATGGCGAACCCGACGCACGCCGCACCCGCGCAGCCCGACGCGCCGCAGCTGGCCCGCAGGCTGGGGCTGTTCGACGCCACCATGATCGTGATGGGCGGCATCGTGGGCAGCGGCATCTTCGTCACGCCGTACGTGGTCGCGCGGCACGTGCACACGCCGGCGCTCATCGTGGGCGCGTGGCTGGCTGGCGGGCTCATCGCGCTGGCGGGCGCGTTCGTGTACGCGGAGCTGGCCGCGCGCCGCCCGCACGTGGGCGGCCAGTACGCCTACCTGCGCGACGCCTACCACCCCGCCGTGGCGTTCGTCTACGGCTGGGCGCTGCTGCTGGTGATCCAGACGGGCGGGATGGCGGCCGTGGCCGTGACTTTCGCGCGCTACTTTCGCGAGGTGACGCACGTGCCGCTGGCGGAGCCGGTGGTGGCGGGGCTGGGGATCGCGCTGCTGGTGGCCGTCAACTGCCTGGGCGTGCGCAGCGGCAGCACGGTGCAGAACACGCTGATGGTGCTGAAGATCGTCGCCATCCTGGCCCTGATCGGCGCCGGCCTCGTCTTCGTCACCCCCGTTGCCAACGCCGCGCGGGTGGCGGGTCCGCCGCCGCACTCCGGCAGCCTGCTGCTGGCGTTCGGCGCGGCGATGACGCCGGTGATGTTTTCGTACGGCGGATGGCAGACCGCCAGCTTTGTCGCCGGGGAGATGCGCAACCCGCGACGGGACCTTGCGCGCGGGCTGCTGATCGGCGTGCTGGGCGTGATCGGCCTGTACGTGGGCGTCACCCTGGCCTGCGTGCACGCGCTGGGCGCCAACGGGCTGGCCGCGACCACCACGCCGGCGTCCAGCGTGATGCGCCTGGCCTTTGGCGACGCGGGGGCCACGCTGATCGCCGCCGGCATCGCCATCAGCACCCTCGGCTTTCTGAGCCAGGGGATGCTGACGGCGCCGCGCGTGTACTTCGCCATGGCCGCGGACGGCGTGTTCTTCCGTCAGGTCGCATGGGTGTCTCCAAAGACGCAGGCGCCCGTGGTCGCCGTGGTGCTGCAGGGCGCACTGTCGCTGCTCATCGCCCTCACCGGCAGCTACGAGCAGATCCTCAGCTACGTGGTGGCCGTGGACTGGGTGTTCTTCGGCCTGACCGCGGGCGCCGTCTTCCTCTTCCGCCGCCGTTCGGAGGGTGGCGCCGGCGTCGCCCGCGTCCGGCGGCGGGGGAGGGATGATGACGACGGCGTCGCGCGCGTCCCCGGCCATCCGCTCACGACCGCGCTCTTCATCACCGCGGCGGCGCTCATCGTCATCAGCACCGTGCTGGAGGCGCCGGTGGACAGCGCCATCGGGCTGGGGATCATGCTCACCGGCGTCCCTGTCTACCTGCTCTGGCGCCGGCGCGCGGTATGACGGAGCGCCCGTACGGCTCCGAGTACCTGCGCTGGGCCAAGACAAAGCCGGCGGCGCGCTGGGACCTCACCTCCAGCGGCATGCCGTATCTTCCGCTCCGCGAGCTGCCGGTCACGCTGGACGACCTGGAGATCAGCGGCACCGGCGCGTACGGCTATCCTCCGCTGCAGCAGGCGATTGCGGATCGGTACCGCGTGGACGAGGCGTGCGTCGTCGCGGCGATGGGCACGTCGATGGCCAACTACCTGGCCCTCGCCGCGCTGGTCGAGCCCGGCGACGAGGTGCTGATCGAGCACCCCACCTACGAGCCGCTGATCTCCGCCGCGCGTTCCCTGGGCGCGGAGGTCCGCCACTTCGCCCGTCGCGCGGAGGACGGCTTCCGGCTGGATCCGGAGGCGGTGGAGCGGGGGATGACGCCCCGCACCCGCGCCGTCGTCATCACCAACCTGCACAACCCCAGCAGCGCCCTGGCGGACGACGACGCGCTGCGCCGGGTCGGCGAGATCGCGGCCCGCGCCGGCGCGCGGGTGATCGTGGACGAGGTGTACCTGGACGCGCTCTGGGAGCCCGCGCCGCGCACCGCCTTTCACCTGGGCGAACGCTTCATCTCCACCAACAGCCTCACCAAGGTCTACGGGCTCAACGGCCTGCGCTGCGGATGGGTGCTGGCCGAGCCGGCGCTGGCGGAGCGAATGTGGCGGATGACGGAGCTGTTCAACAACATCGGCGTGCACGCGGCGGAGCGGCTGAGCCTGATCGCCTTCCAGAACCTGGACGCCATCGTCCGCCGCTCGCGCACCCTGCTGGACGCCAACGCCGCCGCGCTGAACGCCTTCTACGCCGCCCGCCCGGAGCTGGACGCGCCGCCTCACGCCCACGGCACCGTAAGCTTTCCCCGCCTGCGCACCGGCGACGTGGACGCGCTCTGCACGCTGCTGATCGACCGCTACGACACCGCCGTCGTCCCGGGCCACTTTTTCGGTATGCCGGATCACCTGCGCATTGGCCTGGGCGTCGATCCCGCCACGTTCGCAGAGGGTCTGGACCGCCTGGGCCGCGCGCTGGACGAGCGGTGATCTCGCTGCGGATCGTATCTCCCTGAACGAGGTTGCAGTGCAATGAGCCAGTCCTCGCCCCCAGGTGCAGAAGACCCCTGCCCGGTGTGCAGCGAGCTTCCGGCGTTCATCGCGGCCGACCTGCGCGAGGGCGAGGGGCTGCCGGCTGCTGCGTCGCGGCTGATCGATCTGTATCCCCATCCCGAGGGGTTCTGGGATACGGTGAAGGATTACGAGATCACGAAGAAGTGCCCCGTCTGCGGACAGCTCTACACGTACAACTACCACTACGAGTTCTCCGTCGGATACGTGGAGGAGTCGGTGTGGCTCGAGCGCCAGGCGGCGGCCGACTCGTCAGAACCTCCGAAGTGACGGGCCCGCTGGAGCCGCCGAGGCGCGCGCTGGGCCACCTGCGCGGCTGACGTCCTTGACGGCCGGCAGGGAACGATGCACATTCATCTTGCTTTGTTTGGTAAAGTACTTGGTGAAACGGGAGGCGGTATGCGGATGAGGAGGATCGCCGCGGTGACGGCGGGGCTGATCTTGGCGGGCGCAGTCTTCGGCACGATCACGGGAATCGCCGTGATGATCGCATGGGGCATCGTCGTCGGCGACCTGTTCGCGATCACGCTGCAGGACGCGCAGTTCATTCTCC
>DASQBH010001653.1:0-2173 GCA_035635315.1 Longimicrobium sp. | reverse complement strand
GGAGGGAGAACGGCGGAAAGGGTCCGTCGAGGCGGGACCGAAGTTCTCCCCTCTCCGTGAGGAACGAACGGGGAGGGGCCGGGGGAGGGGCACCCCGCGGACGCCAGCGTGATCCCTGTCGCCGCGTCTCGATCCGTCGGCAACCCCAACCTCCCCCAGCAGTTTTGGGGGAGGTGGGCGAGTGGTGCTCGCCCGGAGGGGGCGTGCCCCGGAGCCGCGGAAACGACAAACGGCCCGCGGATCCACTCCGCGGGCCGTCGTCGTCATCCATCAGGTGCCGATGCGCACATCACACCCTCACACCCTCACACCATCACACATCACACCCCGGCGCCGACCCCCGCGCCCGCCCCAACCCCGGCCAGCAGCTCCGCGGGGTCCTGCTGCTCCGCCGCGGCCAGGTTCAGCCGGATGATGAGCTGCAGCAGCTCGCGCGCGGTGTGCGCCGAGAACGTCGGTGAGTGCGGGAGGAGCAGCGGCGGCAGCTCCGACGCGGCGTCGCCCAGACGGTTGCGGGCGGCGCGGGTAAGGATCACCGCGTCGTCGCGGCTGAGCGCGGCCAGCGCCTCGGCGTCGTCGGCCAGGACGACGCGGATCTGCTCCACGCCCTCGCTGGCGTCGGCGTACATGGCCCGCAGCCGGTTGCCGAACTCGGGGTCCACGCACACCAGCGTCACCCCGCCGCTGCGGATCTGCCGCTGCACCGTCTCCACCACCTCGCTGTTGACGGTGAGCGTGACGGCCGGCACCTCCACGTTCTCGGCCGCCTTGCGCACCAGCCGCGAGTGGTAGCTGGTGGTGACCACCAGGTCGGTGGCGCGAATGGCCTGCTCCACCGCGTGGAACTCCACGGAGCGCTCGGGGCGGGGCAGGGGGATGGGAGAGATGTAGACGGGGACCGCCTCCAGCCCGAACTGCTCCTCGAGCTCCGCGCAGTACGCGGTCATCTGGTCCACGTTGCTCTCCACGCAGGCGCAGCGCAGGCGCACGGTGCTGGTGCAGCGGCGGATGAGCTCGGGGATCTCGGCCAGCGTCATGCGGCGCTTCCAGCCTTCCACCAGCACGCCGGCCATCCACCGGGCCGTCTCGGCCAGCACCTCGCCGCCCAGCTGGTCCTGGGGGGCCAGGTACACGCCGGACCGGCCGCGCACCTCCACCAGCCCTTCGTCCTCGAGCACCCGGTACGCCTGGGCCACCACCCGGTGGTCCACTCCCATCTCGCGCCACAGGGTGCGGATGCTGGGAAGGCGGTCGCCGGGCTGCAGCAGCCCCAGGTGCAGGGCGCTCAGAATTCGGTCGCGCAGCTTGTCGCTGAGGGCGGTTTCCTGGTCCATCCTTAACCGGTCACAGGGTACTGGGGGGATCCGGCGCTTTCCGGCCGCACGCCGGGAGCGCTTGAAAAGATCGTCTTGCGGGGGGTTCGCGCAACACGTACCCTCCACTGGGTGCGGGGTGTTCCCCGCACGTGCGGTGCCTCTGGCGTGCTCCGTGCGTTCCTCTGAATCCCTGTAATGAGCACTTTTTCACGCTTGAGCACAAGTGCTACGAGCGCCGGACCCGTCCAGCGCCCCCCGGACGCGCCCCTTTCTGCGCGCCGGAACCCGTCCCGCACCCTGGCCCGATGCCCCTGATCCCCCTGCTGGTCATCATCGGGCTCATCGCGCTTACGGCCCTGTACGTGGCCGCCGAGTTCGCCGCGGTCAGCGTGCGCCGAAGCCGCATCCGCCAGCGCGCCGAGCAGGGAGACGCCGCCGCGTTGCGCCTGCTTCCCTACCTGGACGACCCCCAGGCGCTCGACAGCTACATCGCCGCCTGCCAGATCGGCATCACCCTTACCTCGCTCATCATCGGCGCGTACGGGCAGGCGTCGATGGCGGGGCCGCTGGCCGGCGGTCTCCGCCAGATGTTCGGCATGTCCCAGAGCGGGGCGCGCTCCACGGCCGCCGGCATCATCCTGGTCGTCCTCACCGTGCTGGCCATGGTGCTGAGCGAGCTGGTGCCCAAGTCGCTGGCGCTGCAGTTTCCCACGCAGGTCGCGCTGAAGACGTCGCTGCCCATGCGCTGGTCACTGGTGGTGTTCTCGGTGTTCATCCGGTTCTTGAATGGAAGCGGCAACCTGGCACTTCGCGCCATGGGTGTCCAGCCCGTGAGCCACCGGCACATCCACAGCCCC
>DASQBH010001652.1:0-2330 GCA_035635315.1 Longimicrobium sp. | reverse complement strand
CAATCCTTGGTTGTCTGAAGACCAGATTCCCAAACACGCTCTGAGATCAAATCCCGAAAAACATCAGGCACAGAGGAACAGACAAAAGCCAGAGAAACAGAGACGAACCGGTTCCTCCGTTCCTCTGGCTGTTGTCTGTATCTCTGTACCTTTCGCTGTTCGTTTTTGCGGATTCGGCACGAAACGCCGTCCGGCCACGCGTTCGGCGGACGGCGGGCGATCAGTTCCGGAACAGGTAGCTGAGCTTGAGGAACAGGCCGTCCGTGCGCGGCGCAAAGCCGTCGAAGCGGAACGCCTCGTCGTCCGTCACCTCGCGGCCGTAGCCCAGGAACGCCGCGGTGCCGGGCGTGGGGCGCCAGCTCAGCAGCAGGTCCAGCCGCAGCGGATTGAGCTGCGGTGCGCCCCACGCGGGACGGTTGCCGCGGCGCACGCGGAAAGGTTCGCCGTCGCGCAGGTACGACCGGCCGTCGGGGGTGCGCAGCACGTCCACCTCCTCCACGGCGTACTGCGCCAGCGCGCGGACGGCAACGGCGCGGGTGATCTGGTACTCGGCCCGCAGCCGCGGCACCAGCGCCCGCGAATAGCGCGAGCCGTCGCGGCCGCGGAACAGCAGCACGCGCCGCAGGCTGGCATCCACCCGCAGCGCCGCCGTGGGCCGCAGCGCCACCTCCGCCTCGAACGAGGCTTCCCGCCCCCGCGTCCCCTCCGCGAACAGGGGCACGGCGCCGAACGACGCTTCGAACCCGACGTCCATCCACTTGAAGTACGACGATTCCACGCCGATCGACACACCGTTCAGCCCGGTCATCCGCGTGTCCACCAGCTGGTCGCCCGTCTCGAAGGCATCCGGCACGGGGACCGAGTAGCCGGCGTAGTCCGCCGGATCCAGCGTGTAGAAGCCGCGCGACAGGCCCACCTCGATCTCGTGGTTGCCGCGCAGCTCCGCCGACAGGTCCAGCCTCAGCTCCCCTTCCACGCCCCCGCCGCCGCGCCAGAAATCCCGTCCCGTGTAAAGAAGGTCCCAGCCCTGCACGAAATCCAGCTCTTCCACCAGCGCGCCCCGTGCGCCATACCACGAGACGCGGTTGCCGCCGGAGATCGAGGTGAAGCCCGTACGCCGCACGAAGCCCGTCTGCGTGACGAAGTCCGCGGGCACGTCGCGCAGGGTGATGAGGTAACCCCAGTGCCGCGCCGTGCGGTCGAAGTACACCTGCCCGATGTGCGCCGCGCGCTCGTCCAGCGCCACGGGGACACGGTCGCCCGGCGCGCCGGCGGAGTCCGTCCCCGCGGCGTCCGGCTTCCACGAACGCGTCCAGCTGCCGCCCAGCTGTCCGCCGGCCATGTACACCCCGCCAAAGCGGATGCGCGCGTCCACCGCCGCCACGCGGTTAAAGGCGCCGCCGGTCTCGCGGCTGGTGGCCAGAAGGCCCAGTGTAGAGCCCGCGCCCACGTCGCGCCGCAGCCGGGCGATCTGCACCAGGGCGCGCGCGGGGTCCGGCGCGTACCGGTCGGGATTTTCGCGCGGCGCGTCGTCCACGGCGCCCAGCCAGGCCAGGTTCAGCGCGCCCACCTTGCCCGTGACCCGTACACCCGCCGCGGGCGCCACGATGGACCGCGTGTAGACGAGCGCCTCCGGCGTGGAGAACAGGTCCGCGCCCTCCAGAAAGAACGGCCGCTTCTCCTGCAGCGACAGGGCGAAGCGCTCGTTGACGGTGATCTGGTCCGCGTCCGCCTCCACGGTGCTGAAGTCGGGGTTCAGCGTGGCGTCCAGCGTGAGCTCGCTGGTGATGCCGTACTTGAGGTTGGCGCCCACGTCCGGCTCCGTGGGCCCGCGGCTGAACCCGGCCTCGTCCGTCGTCCCCTCGCGGCGGGCGGTAAAGGTGGGATTCACCTCCACCAGACGCCCGGGGCGCAGCTCCCGGATCCCGGACAGCGTGCCACTGGACGCCAGCTCGGGCTGGCTGCGGGTGCGCGGCGCCCAGCTCTCCTGCGCCCCGGCAGCGGGGATCACGCGGATCACGTTCATCCCCCACGTCTGCGTGCTCCCGGCCGGGAACTTCAGTGAGCGCAGGGGGATGCGGATCTCCACCTCGTACCCCTCGCCCGTGAGCCGCCCGCGCGAGTCGAAGACGAAGTCGGGGCTGTAGCTGAAGCCGCGGCCGTCCGCGAAGGTGCCGTCCTGCTGGATGCCCAGCGGATTGACGAAGAAGGCGAACGCGCGGCGCCGGTCGTGAAAGGTGTCCAGCAGGATCTGGACGTGGTCGTCGGCCGTGATCTGGTCGCGCTCCGCCAGCGTGCTGCGGATGGACGACGGGTCCGCCGCGTGCGCG
>DASQBH010001651.1:0-3978 GCA_035635315.1 Longimicrobium sp. | reverse complement strand
GGTGTAGATCCACCCGACCATGAACAGCCCGGTCAGCAGCGTGGCCACGCGGTTGAACGCGCGCTCCTGCTTTTCCGACAGCCCCGAGCGCTCCCAGCGGGACGACGGCTCGCGTACCAGCGGAAAAAGAAACGGGTCGTGTGCGTATTCCATAGGCGGGGCGGCTGCTTCATCATCCGTGCCGCGCACGGTCGCTGCCGTGCGGCGTGCGGACGCGGTTCCATGTCTGGCCGGGCCCGTCCCGGCCGCTCGCCAGAGCGCGAACGCAAGGTCCCGGCCAGCCTAACCCGTTGCGCCTTCCCGCTTTGATGATGACACCCGCTCCGGCGGCGCTCCGCGCACCCAGCGGACGGACGAAGTTTCGGTCCATCGTGGATCTGGTTGCACGCCGCGAATCGCCGGAAACCGTGGCGAGCTACCACGCGCAACACCGTGTCCCCCACGTCTGCCGAGGCGGGGCGCACCAGGCTTCCCTGGGGACGTCGGAAACGGCAGTCGGATAGAAGCGCGGCAGGGGGGCCATCCGCATTTTTTCAGGTGCCCCATGGTCTCCGTAGCGCCCCTCAACCTGCCATCCGGCTTCACCTGATGCGCGATCCCGCGAACCGTCCCCTCGCACCACCCCAGCGGGAACCCGCCGGCCCTCTCGCGCTCCGTGACTTTGCAAGATCGCGCATCAGGTGTTCGTGGAGGCTGGTCCGGTGCGCTTCCGGCAGGCATCGTCGGCGGCGATGATGGGGATGAGCATAAGGGGTCCCCTCAAAAAATTTCTCATGGCCCCTCACTGCGTCCACACCACCCACTCAACCCGACGTTCCACGCCAATGTCCAACCCGAAACGGGGGAAGCGCTCCGGCGGCTTCGGGGATGCCGCCGAACGACGGCTGAACCGCGTCGGCGCACCATATATACGAACCCGAAAATAGAGTGCGTGACTTCCTGAGGGAGGCGCCGCAGTAAACTCGGCCCTTTCCGAGAGCCCGGCGCGCCGACCGAAGGACCTCGCCAGAAGAAACGACGCGGCTGGTTCGGTGCTCTGATCCGGCCCCTGTGTGGCGGAAAGAAGGTCCTTCGGTCGCGCGCAGAACGCAATGTGAGCCGCTGGACTTGCGCGGGCGCTCCCTCAGGAAGTCACGTTTCTTTTTCCGGATTCGGTATTGCTCGGCTCGCCTGCAACCAGAGATCGACGAAGAGTCGAATTTCACGCGGAGATGCGGAGCAAAAACGATGAAGACGCGGAGAGAGGATCCTCCCCTCCGCGTCCTCGACCGCCTCCTCCACGTCCTCCGCGTGATCGATTCCAGCCGCCTGGAGGAGCCGGGCCGAAACACGCGAACGGCGTGAGGCAGGGCTGTTACGAGACGTTGCAGATGTGGAACTTTGTTCCGGGCTAAGGCGGGGTGTGCGATGGCGGGAGGGGAAACGACGGCGGGGCGCGGATGACCCGTTCAGGGACATCCGCGCCCCGCAATCGGAGCGCTCTTCCGCACCCACGCGGCGGCTTACATGCCGGCCGCGCGAAGCTGATCCAGGTCCAGACGGGACGTGGTGGGCGAGTGCTGCGGCCGCTTTTCACCTTCCGGCGCGGGCGCTTCTTCCTGGCGCTGCCGGGCGACGGTTAGGCTTGCCACGATGGCCGCGATGGCAATGAGACTGACACCCAAGGTGCGAATAAGCCCTCCCAGCTGGAAGGTTCGTGGCGCGCCGTCCGGTGCGACCTGCTACCGGAATGGCAGATTCCGTGCCGAACGATCGTTCGTTACCCGGAGCGGGGACGGACCGTTACCGAGCCGCCACCCAACCTGCCGTGATCACTCGCCGTACACCCCTATAACGCGCGAGCCATATGTTTCCGGACAGCAGGCATTCCGCACGTTTACCGCGTCCGCTCCGTGCGGCATCCGCCCGCCTGTCCCTCACCGGGGACACAGGACCTGGATAGGGGCGTCCGGACGCCGGACGGAGACCGGGATCCGGGCGTCGGCGTGGGCGCGGCGGCTTGCCGGGCGCGATGGCGGCGCGCACATTTGGCCGCCCCAACCGGAGGATGTGAGCGATGAGCGACGCGCAGCGCGTGCGGGACCCCGACGGCCGCTTTACCCTGGTCCCCCCGCCGGGGTGGTCCACCGCGCCGGACGAGGAAGACGGCGGGCTCGAGGTGTGGCCCGAGGAGGGATCGGGCACCCTTCACCTGATCTCGTTCGACGCCGGCGACGACGACTTTCCCGACCCGGCCGAGGAGCTCTACGCCTTTCTGGACGACCGCGACGTGGAGCTGGAGGAGGACGAGGTGACCGACGTCCCCCTGGACGGCGGCGGCGAGCTGGCCGTTGCCGAGTACGAGGCCGAAGACGAGGACGAGGGCGACGTGACCTACTGGCTGGTGGGCGTGGCCACCGGGCCGGGGGCGCTGGTGTTCGCCACCTACCTGTGCCCCGCCGGCGAGCACGAGGCCGAGGCGGAGCTGGTGCGCGCCTCGCTGGCCACCCTGCGCCTCACGGCGGAATAACGATCCTCATCCACCGAAACCCGACAGGAGCTCCCGCATGCCGCTGCAGCCCGGCGACGCCGCACCAGACGTGACCCTTCCCGCCACCGACAAGACGCAGGTCTCCCTGGCGGGCCTGTGGAGCGAGCAGCCGCTGGTGCTGATGTTCTTTCCGCTGGCGTTCACCAGCACGTGCACCGAGGAGCTGTGCACCGTGCGCGACGACATCGGGGCGTACACGGGGCTGCAGGGGCGCGTGGTGGCGGTGAGCGTGGACTCGCCGTACGTGCTGGACCGCTTCAAGAAAGAGCTCGGGGCGGACTACCTGTTCCTCTCGGATTTCAATCGCGAGGCCAGCACCGCGTTCGGCGTGCTGCGCGAGGCGCCGGTGGGCCCGGGGCTGCGCAACGCCTCCGACCGCGCCACGTTCGTCATCGGCACGGACGGCAGGGTGATGTACACGTGGCACAGCACCAACCCCAGCCTGCTCCCCCCGTTCGACGAGATCAAGCAGGCGCTGGGGGACGGCAGTGCGTGAGTGCGTGAGTGCGGAGTGTAGTCGGCTGACGGACGCGCCGGTCCCGGGAGGGGCGCGGCGCGTCCTGCGTCATCGGCCGATCAGCAATTGCAGGTGCGGGTCTCGGGCTGGTCCACGCAGATGCACGGATCGGTGAACGGGCCGATGGTTCCGTTGGCCACCACCGTGCCCTTCGCCACCCGGTCTTCCGGCGTAATGTGGAACGCTTCCACCTGCAGCTGGTCCGCGTTGAGCGTGAGCTTTTTCATGGTTCGCCATCCTGGTGAAGGGGTAGACTCGTGTGCAGTGTAACGCAGCCTCTCCTCCTCTTCTGACCGATTTTCATCCGCCCGATTCCCATCGAGCGAGCCCGCACCCCCGCCAGGTTCCGCCGATTCAACCCCAATCTGTCCCCCTGCGCCGTGGCGCGTTACATTATCCGGCTCCACCACAGGGAACGCAGGACGATGGCAACGCTACCACACAACAAGCTGATCGCCGTGCCCACGGGCGCCGCGCAGGTGCTCGAGGAGCTGGGGCACGACGACGAGCACCGCAACCCCGGGACGGAGCTGGATCTGGACTGGGTAGAGGCGGTGCGCGTGAACCGCAGCGCCGTGGAGCGGCGCGCGGCCACGCTCCCGGGTCGCCGGACGGTCAAGAAGCAGTGGCAGGCGGCGTGGCTGCTGCGCGCCATTACGCTGATGGACCTGACCACGCTCTCCGGCGACGACACGCCCGGCACCGTGCGCCGCCTGTGCGCCAAGGCGCGCCAGCCCGTGCGGCCGGACCTGCTGGAGGCGCTGGGCGCGCAGGACCTGCCGATCCACACCGCGGCCGTCTGCGTGTACCACGCGCTGGTGCCCACCGCCGTCGAGGCGCTGCGCGGCTCCGGCATTCCGGTGGCGGCGGTCTCCACCGGCTTTCCGGCGGGCCTTTCGCCCTGGGAGCAGCGGGTGGAGGAGATCCACGC
>DASQBH010001650.1:0-2343 GCA_035635315.1 Longimicrobium sp. | reverse complement strand
TCTACCACCACCTCCACGGCGCGCCGCTGCTCCTCGACCGACATGGTCACGGCCTCGCCCGTGCTGCCGTTGACGATGAGCGCGTCCGTGCCCTCGCGGAGGTGGAACTGGACGAGCTCGCGCAGCACGCCCTCGTTCACGCCGCCGTCCGCGCCGAACGGCGTGACCAGGGCCACGCCGCTGCCGGTGAAGAGCGTGCGGTTGGATGTGGATGCCATCCGCCCCTAGATGTTGTTGAGGTCCATGACGTCGCCCGGGAGCACGTCGCCCTCGGCGTCGTCGGGGTCCAGGTCGCGCTCGGTGCTGTCGCGAAAGTCGTCGGCCGCCTCGTCGCCCACGGTCGCGTGGAAGGAGCGAAAGACGGTGCCGCCGCACTTTTCGCACGCCATGCCGGGCTCGGGCGCGGTGTCCTCGAAGAAGTAGTCCTTGCCGCAGGTCTCGCAGACCAGCGTGAGCACCTCGCCGTGCGGGTCGGTGGCGGCGTCGCCGGCGGGGTTGTCGCGGACCGCGTCGTCGACGGCGCCGGCGTACTGGGCCGGGCCCGCGTCGGTGCCGGAATCGTAGCGTCCCTGCGGATTGGTAGGCGTAGCGTCAGACATCGTGTCTCCTCGTGAAGATTCAGGTCCGCGGCGAGGGTGCACAACGTGTACCGGGGGACTGCGGGGGACAGGTTACAGGAAACGGGTTGCAGGGGACAGGGGCGCGGAGCCTCTCAATCCACGATGCGCATCTCGAACGACCCGCCCTCGGGAATGGCCCCCATCTGCCGCGCCAGCGACGCGTGAAAGCGGATGAGCTCCGCCGCGGGTACGGGCCGCAGCAACACGCCCTGGCTCGCCTGCTGTGTGCAGAACGGTGGATACGCGTGCAGCAGCATTCCCGGCTGCAGTTCGCCGCCGTCGTTCAGGTACTGGATGAGCGGGTGGGCACTCAGGAACTCCGTGGGATCGGCGCAGGCACGTTGCAGGAAGTCGAAGAGCGGCATCCCGAGCGGTTCCACCTCACCCGTCTCCGCCGCCAGCCGCACGACGGCCCCGTCGTGCAGCAGGAACTGGTCGCCCACGCAGTCCTGCGCGAAGGGAATGTCGTTCGCGTGGACCGCGGGATACAGATCCGCGAGCGAGTCCGGCCCCTTCCAGAGTGCGCGGAGGGAGTGCCACGCCGGCTCACGCACGGCGCCCCTCACGTGCAGCGCGCCGCCGAACAGCACAAAGCCGTTGATCGCGGCAAGCATGCTCCGCATTTCGCGCGGAAGCTCGACGAGAATCTCTTCGTCGTCAGCGGGCGGTCCGGCCCAGGTAATTCCCGTCAGCTCCATGATTCGGCCTCCTCACATTGGGGAACGTCCCGGCCCGTCGTTCCAACGCCTGGACCATCGGTCAATCGGTCCTGACACCCCACCGATGGTTCCAGCAGTGGAACTTCCAGCAGTGGAACTTCCACTGGTGGAACCATCGATTGACTGATCAGGCACCGCCGTCCTTCTTCGCCACGCGCGACTTGCCCTGCTCGGTGGCGGCGCGGGCGGGATCGCGCTTCATGGTCTTGATGTGCTCCACGCGGCGAAAGCGGAGGGCGCTCCAGTCTTCGTCGATGGCGACCATGCGCACGCCCTCGAAGCCCGCCGCGCCCATCGGCGCCCAGCCGGTGTCGCGGTTGAACTCGCACCTGTAGCGCTTCGACGTGCCCTTGGGATACGCGAACCACACCACCGCGTCGCCCTGCGCCCTGGGCAGAATGGCGTCCGCCGCCGCGGCGAGCTGCGCGTTGGTGATGACGAAGGCCAGCGCGAACTCCACCCGCTCCAGCGCCGAGGCTTCGCGGTGCACCGTCACCCCCTCGAGCGCCTCCAGCTCCCGCTCGAAGCTCTCCGGCGCGTTGAGGACGACGATCTCCTTCTGCCCCTTGAGGTTCAGCTTGTTGAACAGCGGCGTCATCGGATGACTGGACTCGGGTGCGCGCGGCGGACGACCGGACTGGATGGACAGAATACGCGCACGATCCGGATCGCGACAGCGGATTCTGCTGTGGTGTCTCCCGGTTGCGGACGCGCAGGTGCTTCGGGCGCCGCATGCAGCCGGGCCGCCGATCCGCACCAGGAGCGAATGATGCTCTTTGCGGATCTGTTTCGGTAACGTGCCGTCCGCCCGCGGAGCGAATGAATTCGCCGCTGGAACAACGCGAAGTCCGCCTGCGCGGACTGTAGCCGCGAGTGCCTAGCGCTGCGGCACATGGAGGTACAAACCGCAGGTCCCTGGTTGCGGACGCGCCCATGCCCGGGACGCCGCACACGGCCCGGCCGAGTCCGCCCGCGGAGCGAATGAATTCGCCGCTGGAACAACG
>DASQBH010001649.1:0-2044 GCA_035635315.1 Longimicrobium sp. | reverse complement strand
GGAGGGAGAGCGCGGCGGGAAGCGCCGGATTCCGCCGCGGTGAACGATGTGCGTCCCGGGCGCGGCGGGGGAGCCGGATTCCGCCGCGGTGAACGATGTGCGTCCCGGGCGCGGCGGTGGCTTTCGATTTGTACCGATGTTGTAATGGATTCGCGAGGGCCGGCCGCGAGGACCGCCGGTGCTCAGCCCGCGGAGAGGCGGGGAACGTCGGACGTGGCCCGGACAAAGGCGGCTACGATCGCGGGCACCTCGCCGCGCAGCGCCGCCCGCTCCGGCTGAAAGAGGGTCGCGACGAAGAACGGGTGGCCGTCGAGCTCCACCGCGCGCACCTCCCCGGCCTCGTCCTCCGCCGCGACGCGCAACGGGCCGGCGGTGAGCGCGTCCCGGAGCGCCGGGTTGAGGCCGTACCTGCAGCGGTAGCCCTCCACCGCCTCGTCCACCGCGTACGCCGCCCGCAGGCGCGACCCCGGGCGAAAGCGCGCGGCACCCTGCGCCTCCACCAGCGCGCACGCCAGCGGCGTCACCACCAGCAGCGTGGCGTCCGGGCTGGTCTCCGCGTGCTCGGCGTCCGCCCAGCCCAGCACCGAGCGGGCGTACTCCAGCACCGCGTGCTGAAAGCCGCCGCACGTGCCCAGGAACGGACGCCCTTGCTCGCGGGCGAAGCGGATGGCGCGCAGGGCGCCCTCCGTGCTGCGGTACGGGCTGGCGGGCACGCACCAGAGCGCGTCGTACGCGGCGACGCGGGCATCGTCCGTGATCTCCTCCGTCGGCACCCACTCGTGCGCCACCGCCACGCCCGTGGCCTCTGCCGCCAGCGCGAGCGCCCGTGGAATGGCCTGGTGCGCGGTCACGGCCGGGTCATGATCGCCAATCAGGCCCATGCGGATCGAATCGGGCACGCTCTCCCCCGGCACGGGATCGGTGGACTCGCTCACGGATAGAGCAGGAATCGCTTGCGGCTCTCGGCGAACTGGGCGGCTTCGCGGTCCCACTCCTCCAGCAGCGCGGGGAGCGAGCCGCCCTCGACGGCCAGCCGCACCCGGTCCGAGCCTGTAAGCCGGTCGATGGTCCGTGTCCAGGCGAAGTCGCGCGGATGCTGCCTGCGGATCTCGTCGATGAGCAGAAGCGACGTGCGCACCGGCCGGTACGCCTCCCGGTCCGTGACCACAAAGCGGATGGCGGGGATCGTCTGCCCCGGGAACTTGGCCGCCGTCGGCAGCACCGCCATGGTGATGGCTTCGAAGCGGATGCCGGGAAGCCCCCGCGCGTTCATCGCCGCCGCGATCCGCGGCGCGTCCAGCCAGGGGGCGCCGATCTGTTCGAAGGGGCGGTCGGTGCCCCTCCCCTCGGAGAGGCTGGTCCCTTCGAAGTAGACCGACCCCGGGTAGCTCGTCAGCGCCGCCAGGGAGCGAAGGTTGGGCGACGGGTTCACCCAGGGCAGCCCGGTCTCGTCCTGCCACTGGCCGCGCCACGATCAGCTCCACGCCGATCCCGTGCTCCTGGTTGAAGAGCGTGGCCAGCTCGCCCACCGTCATCCCGTGGCGCGCGGGGATCGGGTACATCCCCACGAACGACTTGAAGCGGGGATCGAGCAGGGCGCCCTCCACGATCTCTCCGCCGATCGGGTTGGGCCGGTCCAGCACCACGAAGGGAATCCCCTTTCTCGCGGCGGCCTGCATCGACAGCGCCATGGTGGAGACGTAGGTCCAGGTACGCCCCCCGACTTCCTGGAGGTCGTAGACCAGGACGTCCACGTCCTTCAGCATCTCCGCCGTGGGGCCGCGGTCCTCGGATTGATACAGGGAATAGATCGGAACGCCGGTGCCGGGATCCGTCTCGTCCTGGATGTGCTCGCCGGCCTCGACGTTTCCCCGGATCCCGTGTTCCGGCGCCAGCAGCGCCACCAGCCTCAGCTGCGGGTGGCGCGCGATCAGATCGATGTCCGGCGTTCGCGCCCGGTCGATCCCGGTGTGGTTGGTGATGAGGCCCACCCGCTTGCCCCGCAGCGCCTGCGGCACGTCGGCGAGAAACGTTTCGATCCCCG
>DASQBH010001648.1:0-3192 GCA_035635315.1 Longimicrobium sp. | reverse complement strand
GATCCTGCGCAGCGGGCTCCACTTTCCGCGCAGCGCGTCGTGGATCACCGCCACTCCCGTCTCGGGGACGATGCCCACGAAAAAGGCGAACACCAGCAGCATGGCCGCCGGCTCCGCCGCCTCCGGACCGCCCATGGTGGGGATGGCGGCCGCCACCCACGCCAGCACCACCGCCGCGATGATGCGCATGCTGACGTGGCTGTACGCCTTGGGCCCCAGGTCCGCCCGCACGTAGCGGCGAAACACCATGCCCAGAGTAAAGAAGTAGGCGCCCAGGAAGGCGAAGGTGAACTCCGTGGGCCGCGGCTTGAGGAGCGTGGCCAGCGCCATGTTCTCGAACTCCCGCGCCGTCTGCATGTTCTCGCTCAGGGTGGGCAGCAGCACCGCCGTCCACCCGAACGTCATCAGCAGCGTGCTGATGAGCACCGGCACCAGCGACAGGTTGAAGCCCATCCCCTGCCGCGCCTCGCCGTGCGCCTCGTCCACGGCCAGGCCGTAGATGGCTTCGGCGTCGGTCACCGTCTGCAGGCTGCGGTCGATGCGCATCACCTCGCGAAAGAAGGTGGTGCGCGCCGCCTGCTGGCGGTGCTGCTGAAAGAGAAAGAAGAGCAGCGCCGGCAGGGTGGAGACCACGGCCACGAAGGTGGCGAAGATCCCCAGGAACAGCTGGCAGAGCGCGGAGATCTGCACACCCATCGACAGCAGCACGGCGCGCTGGGCCCACAGCAGCCCCACCGGCACCCCCACCCCGATCGCCAGCACCAGCACCATCCCCACGTACCGGGTCACCGTGCCGAACACCCGCTCGCGAACGTCGAGCTCCGCCACCTGCTCCTGCGGGTCGCCGGTCCGGGCCCTGCCCGACTCGCGCACCCAGGCCCCGATCCCCACGACGGCGATCAGCCCCCACAGCAGCGCTTCGCCGATCAGCAGCGCCGGTGCCCTGAGCAGGGCCGGCCGCACCAGCACGGCGATACCGGCGACGGGAACGCTCCACACGCCCAGGCTCACCAGCCACAGCGTCAGGCGATGCGGATTCTCCCGCGGCGCCGCCTGCACCCGCACCAGGCCGCGGGTCTGCCACTCTTCCAGCTTGAGCGCCTCCAGCTCGTCCCTGCGCACCCGGCGCGTCCCGAACGGGGGCAGCACCAGGCACCCCGTGTCCGTCGTGAAGCAGATCCCAATGCGAACGCCCGTGCGGTTCTCCAGCACGCAGCGGGGGTCCCCGGGCGCGGGATCGAACAGCCGGAGGGCCCTGACGCGCTCGGCGGTTTCGCCGCTGGTTTCATGCGTGGCGTCCATGGGTGCACCTGCGGATGGGGGAAGGGGGACTGCGAAGGCCTCAAGCCGCCGCAAGGCGAATGCCCCGGCGGCTTGGACCGTAAGTGACTGCAGAGCAACGATCTGGATCAGGACGACGGCGTCGGCCGCGCCGCGGCGGGCGCAGGTGAGGCGCGGATGCCACGGCGGGCCGGGACAGCCCGTCGCGGCGATCCCCGAGAGTGTGCGGCGAACCACCGACCCCAACGTGATTTCCTGAGGGAGCGCCACACGGAACCTGAACCTTCACAATCACTTGCGCGCGACCGAAGGATCTCCTCTCGGCGGCCTCGGGGCTGGATTCACGCCGTCGATCCAGCCCCGCGGTTCTGCCGGCGAGATCCTTCGGTCGGCGCCACGGTCTGTCGTACAAGCACGATGTGGAGCGGCGCCTCCCTCAGGAAATCAAAGCCCTGGCAGGGCTAACAGCACCCTCCGGAGCTCCGGACGATGCCGCCCCGCGGCACCGCGGCTACAGCGGCCCGGCGGTCACCTGCTGCAGGTCGCGGCCGTTCTCGGCCAGCACCGCGTGGACCTTGCGGCTCACGAAGGTGCTCCACAGGCCGTTGACCACCAGCCCGTGGTGGCGCTGGAACAGGCGCAGCGCCGTGCGGCTAAGCCGTCCCCAGTCCCCGTCCGCACCCGTGCGCCCCAGGTCGAACCCCAGCGCGATGAGCGCCCGCTGCCGCTGCCGCACCGTCTCCAGCGGCGTCCACACGTCGTGCACCGTCTGGTTGGGGTAGATGCCGCGCAGCACCTTGGCGAACGGAAAGCCGCACACGTCGATCTTGTAGGCGGCCCCGTTCTCGTCCAGCGGGCAGATGTCGTGGTGCCCGTGGTGGTCTTCGGGGCCGATGTCCGGCCACCGCGCCACGATCTCGCGCCCGATCTCGATGCACATGGTGATCTGCTGGGGCGTCCACGTCTGCACCTTGATGGGCCGGCCCAGCGGCGTGGCGGTGGAGATCCAGTCCGGCTGCGCCACGATCCCGTCCACGTTGGCGCCGATGTGCACCGTCTCGATGCCGATGGTGGTGCGCGACGCCTTGAAGTCGGCGTCGTCCAGGGCGCGTCCGTCCCAGCGCAGCGACTGGTTCTTTCCCGCATGGAACGAGCGGTTCTCCAGCGAGACGTAGCGGTGCACCCCCTCGGCAAAGCTGCGGCCGATGCCGTAGTGCGCGGACGCCTCGCCCTTCCGTTCCGCGTTGGCGCCGCCCAGCACCTGCGTGAGCACGCGAAGGTTGCGCACCACGCCCCAGTGCCAGGTTACGCCCAGCGGACGGCTGCCGTGCCGCTGCAGCCACCCGCGCCCCACGGCCTGCCCCTCTTCTACCGGGCTCATGAAGCGTTCGTCGATCCGGAAGGCCGGGTTGGCGAGCGGGACCGCGGGTGCGGCGGTGATCGTGTCTGACATGGGGACCTCGGAAGGATGAGGTGAGGAAGGAAAAGCGCTCCCCGCGCCTTCACGTGCGCCGCGGAGAGACCGGTGAAGTGATTGGAAGGGACGGGGCCCGGGTTTTCTCACCCCGTCGGCGGGCGGAGGTGGCAGGTGCCGCCCCTTTCCGCCAACTGCATCATGTGGGGGTCGATACGGGAACGTCAATGAAAAAAATCGCCCCTCGCGCGGGACGATTTCTCTGCTTCCGGATCACGTCGCAGCCTCTGCAGGAGATTTGTCTCATGCCGGATCCGCAAAAGGATTTCGTATACGATTCGGCAAACGGTGTCATCCTGAGAGGGTGTTGAGAAACCTCCCACGCAACCAGTCATCCTGAGGGAGGCGCCGCGCCGCAAGCCGCTTTGAAACAAGGCTTTGGCGCCGACCGAAGGACCTTGCCAGCAGAATCGAGGGGCAGGATCTGCGGCTTGAAG
>DASQBH010001647.1:0-2455 GCA_035635315.1 Longimicrobium sp. | reverse complement strand
GGGGCAAAGCGCGCGCTGAAGTCGTTGAAGATCCGCAGCCCCTGGTCGCCCGTGTCCGCGTGCGGCTCGCGGCCGACGAAGTTGCTGTACGACACCGTCAGCGCCGGCGACGCCGCCCAGTCCAGCCGTACCCCCACCGCCTTGTCCTCGTTGTTCTCCGCGACAAGGTTCCAGCCGTTGATCACGTTCAGCTGCGCCGTGAGCGTGGGCGTGGCGTTCCAGGTGGCGCGCACTCCGGCCTGGTAGTAGGGCGCGAACTCCGAGGGCAGCGAGCGCGTGTAGGTGGGGTTGTCGATGCTGATCCAGCTTTCGCTGCCCACGTGCGAAAAGAAGATCCCGCCGTCGATCCACAGCGTGGGCGCCACCGCCACCCCCAGCGTGGCTTCCTGGATGAGCGGCAGGTGGTTGGTCTGCCCGGCGATCTCCTCGGGCTCGAATGCGTAGTTCACCTGCACGCTGGTGCCGGCCTGCAGCGCCAGCCGCGCGCGCGTGGTGGGCGCCGCGTACTGCACCGACACGTGCGCCAGGTTCACGTTGAACTCGTCGTGACGCGCCGCCTGCGTGGTCCACGCGCGGTCGTGCGACTCCGGCCGCCCGAAGTCGTACGCGTAGTAGCCGTCGATGAACGCGCCGAACGTCAGCCGCGGTGTGGTATCCGCCTCCTGCGCGAGCACGCCCGCGGGAAAGGCAAGCGCCAGTGCACCCGCCGTAATGATCTTCCGCATTGGTTTTTGTGGTGACGAGAGGGAGAGTGTAGATCAGATGCGCGTGATGCGCGGTCTCTGGACGCCCGGTGACGGCAGGGCGTGAGTGGCGGCCAAAGGTGATGCGGTCCTCGATCAAAAACAAGGAATCTGCTTCTCACCGCACGGAGAACGCCGGCTCCAGCCCTCGCGCTGAAGCCGGCGTTCCTGCCTCACGATCCTGATCTGTCATTCCGAAGGAGCGCACGCGCAACACTCTCCGTTGCACGGATCCCGGCGCGCGACTGAGGAATCTACCGTCCCCACTTCGTGGCCCGTGCCGCGCCCTGATCCCTCCCGTGCGTGTCCGCGCAGGCGGACAGCGTGAGGTCGTTGCCGCGATTTCAATCGCTCCCTCGAACCCCGGCTGCCGCGCCCAGACCTTACTGCGTCGTGACCGCCCCCATTCGCACCACTTCGAAGTCGGTGCTGCGGACGTTGCGCAGGGTGGCGAGCTCTTCGTCGCTCCAGCGCGGGTCGGGGGCGCCGCTCACGTACCAGCCGCTCCCGTTGTCCGCCAGCAGCATCCCGTGCTTCTTCATCGCGTTCAGGATCACCTGCACGTTGGGTGGAAAGCCGCTCACGTTGAAGCCGGCGCGCAGCCGCACCCGCATCCCCATAGGCGGCAGGTTGGCGTCCGTGCGCGAGCTGGCGTAGTGGCGCGCGGGATGGACGTACGCGCGCCGCGTGACCGGACAGGTAAAGCGCAGCGCATGGCGGATGTCCTTCTGCTCCACCACCTCGTCGTACCGCACCAGGCCGGGAAAGATGGGAAGCCCCGCCGCGTCCGCCGACGTCCACCCCGCCGGCCGCAGCGCGTTGCTGTTCAGGTCGAAGATGGCGCCGGACCCCGCCGTCCAGCTCTGTCCGCCGTTCACCGGGCGCGCGTCGAACAGCTCGTACAGCTTCCAGTTGTCGCGGTCGATGATGAGCACGTGCCGGTCGCCGGAGCCGGTGGGGCCACCCTCGATCGGCGCGTCTGCGGGGATGGGATACGGCCCGGGGTCGCTCTCGTCGTCGTAGTCAAAGGTGACGGGCACGCGCCCCTGCGAGCCGGCCACGACCACGTACGGGATGCCGTTGGGCGCGCCATTCCACACCGTGCCGAAGTCCGGGTGCAGCCCGCGGTCCCCGCACGCCGCGATCAGCGCCGCCGAGTTGGGGTCCACCGGCTCGCCGGAGACGTCCGCGTTCCACGGGTTGTCCGCGGGGAACGGACGCCGCCCGTTCAGGCTGGCGCCGGGCCCCAGTCCCGGCGTTCCCTCGCCGCCGCCATCGTCCGGCGGGCGCGTGGGACCGTCGCCCCCGCAGGCGGCGAGGGCGAGAAGAGAGGGGATGAGCAGGCGATGGATGATCCGCACGATCGAGGGCTCCTGAGACACGGGATGCACGTCCCGCGAGCGCAACGCCGGTGCCCGCCGCTCGGATCATCCGCATCCTGTTGATCCACAAGGGGATGGATCAGTCCGCAACGGTCGGACGGCCGGCCCGGGTATTGTTTTCCACTGCAACGGTTGCAGTTTGCGAAATGTTGCCAGACTTGCTGGCTGACGCAAGCATCCGTGCATCCCGGGAGCATCCGCCCGACCGCGCCCGGCAGGACACCTGTACGGAATTCTGAACAGGAACCGGTTCACGCGGAGGATGCAGAGGAACGAAGAGGACGCGGATGAAAACGTCATCCGCGTCCTCTCTCGTTTCCTCCGCGTCCT
>DASQBH010001646.1:0-2131 GCA_035635315.1 Longimicrobium sp. | reverse complement strand
AACCACATCCGGCCGTCCGCCCCCCGCCACGCGCGAGAGATGGACGACGCCTCGCGCCCCATCCCGTCTCGGCTGCCGAAGCGCTTGATGGCGAAGGTGGGGGCCTGCCCCGCCGCGACCGCCTCCAGCTCCGCGCGGGGGACGTACCCCACCCCCCACGATCCCGCCAGCCACAGGCGGCCGCGGCCGTCGTCCACCGTGTGGTAGACGGCGTTGCCGGGAAGCCCGTGCCGCGTGGTGAAGACGAAGACGCTGTCGCCGCGGATGCGCGCCAGCCCGCGCGCCGAGCCCACCCACAGGCTCCCCTCGGCGTCCTCCATCATCCGGAACACCGGCCGCCGCGCCAGCTCCCGCGGCCCGGGGACAAAGCGGCCGCCCTGCATGCGGAACAGCCCCTCGCTCTGCGTGCCCACCCACACGGTGCCGCGCCCGTCCTGGAACACGGAGAGGATGTAGGGATCGGTGAGCCCCTGCTCCCGCCCGTAGCTGCGAAAGCGGCCGTCCCGCAGCTGGGCCAGGCCGTTGTAGGTGCCCGCCCACAGCGTTCCGTCGCGCGCCTCGAACAGCGTGCGCACCCGGTCGTCCGGCAGCCCGTCGCGCGCGCCGAAGGTGACGGTGCGCCCGCCGCGGATCCGCGTCAGCCCGCCGTTGGTGGCCACCCACACGTCGCCGTTGCGGCCGCGGATCACGTCGCGGGTCACGTCGTCGGCCAGGGCGCCGCCGGCCTGGTTGAAGAGCTCCGTTCCGCGCGCGGTGCGGTGCGCCACGCCGCCGTGGGTGGCGATCCACACGCCCCCGGCGCCGTCTCCGTCGATGGCCGAGACCAGGTCGTGCGGCAGGCCGTGGGCGCGGGTGAGGGTGGTGACGGCGGTGGGGCGCAGCCGGAACAGGCCGCCCTGGCGCGAGCCCACCCACAGGTTCCCCTCCACGTCCAGGTGCAGCGTGGCGGCCTGGGCGATGGGGCGGCCGTCGGGAAGGGGAACGTGCACCGCGCGGTCGCCCTCCATGCGAAAGAGGCCGTTTTCCGCCGCCAGCCAGAGCGTGCCCTCGCGGTCGCGCAGAATGGTGTTCACCCGCCGCGGCGCGCCGGCGCCGTCCGCGGCCAGGCGGGTGAGCTGGCCGCCGCGGATCCGGGTGACGCCGGGGTCGAAGGTCCCCACCCAGACGGTGCCGTCGCGGTCCGCCCACAGCGCGGCCACCTGGTCCGCCGGGTCGCCCACGCGCTCGTACCGGCCGTCGCGGTACTTGAGCACGCCGCCGGCCGTCGTCCCGATCCACAGCGCCCCGTCCGCGCCGCGCGCCAGGTCGATGACGGACGGCTCGTCCATCCCCGCCGGCGCGGGAAGCGGCTCCACGCGCCCGTTGCGCACGCGGCTCACCCCGCTCCCCGTGCCCACCCACAGCACCCCGCCGGTGTCCGGCAGCAGCGCCGTCACCCGGTCGCTCTTCAGGCCGTCGCGAGTGCCGAAGACGGTCCAGCGGCCACCGGCGTAGCGCACCAGCCCGTCCCGCTCGCTGGCCGCCCACAGGGTGCCGGACGAGTCCACGTCCACCCGCCAGAAGCTGGCGCGCCCCAGCCCCGGGATGTCGGCCTCGTTGAAGACGCGGAACGCCACCCCGTCAAAGCGGACGACGCCCTCGTACGACGCCAGCCACAGGTAGCCGTCGCGCGTCTGCGTGATGTCGAGCGCGATGTTGGAGGGCAGCCCCTGCTCCGTCCCCCAGCTGGCGAACGCCATCCCCGGCGCCTGGCTGTGTGCGGGCGATCCCCACGCCACAAGGCACACGGCGGCGAGCGCCGCCAGAAAGTGGCGTCGCGCGGAGCCACGGGTTCGGTGGAATCCGCGGACCTGGGGGAGAGACGGGTGGATGCTGAACATCGAGGCTTCGGGAAGGCCGCGCCACGTTGTGGGCTGGCGCCGTCTCCAAGCTGTGGCACCGGCCTCCCCGCGAGCAAGGGTTCCGCCCCGCCCCCGGCTCGTTTGCGCCATCGCACCCACCCGAACGCGAGTGTGCTCCGACGAATGTGCCGTCCGCCTGCGGGAAGGTGTTGCGGCCTGATCCGGCAACGTGCCGTCCGCGTCCGCAACCAGGTGAATGTGCCGTACGAAGGTGTTGCGGCCCCTGATCC
>DASQBH010001645.1:0-7518 GCA_035635315.1 Longimicrobium sp. | reverse complement strand
AACAACACCTGAGGGTACAGAGTCAGACAGAGGAGAGATGGATCAGCATCGTTACTCATCTTCCTCTGTCTGACTCTGTTCCTCTGTACGCTTACTCTTTTCCAGGATTTGGTATAAGAATCAGCCTGATCGATTGACTTCCTGAGGGAGGCGCCGCTCCCAACTCGCTGCTGCGCAAGCAATTTGGCGCCGACCGAAGGATCTCGCCGGCAGCACCCGGGGGCTGGATCGGTGCCGCGTGGCCAGCCCCGCAATCGCCGAGACGAGATCCTTCGGTCGCGCGCAAGCGGTGGAGTAACTTCAAGTTCCGGAGGCGCGCTCCCTCAGGAAGTCAATCCTCAGTTGTCTGAAGACCAGATTCTTGAACACGCTCTCAGGGAACGGCGCCTGCCCGCGCCCCGTCGCACTCCTCGCACTCCGCGCCCGGGGGATGGAGGAAGACGAGCGGGTCGGCGGCGAGATACTCCAGCGCGACGGTGACGACGTCGCGCGCGCGGATCAGCCGTGCATCCGCATGCCCCACCTTGCCTTCGGATTGAAGGCCGCGCTCCCGCAGCCACCCGTCCGCCAGGGTGAAGCGCTCCGCGCAGTGGTCGTTCTCCCCGTAGTCGATGCGGACCGGGCGGCCGTCGCGCAGCACGGTGATGGACTTCGGCTGGCGATACGGAACGCCCGCGAGAAGCTCGGCCAGGTGCAGCGTGGTGTCGGCGTCGTGGTTCACGCCCAGCAGCAGCACCTGCCCGTCCAGGTCGTGCACCCGGCCGACGGGGCTTGCCGGGATGTGCGGCGGGAGCGGGAGCGGATCGGCCGTGATCTCCGCTGCACGCGGGCCCGCCGCCGCGAACGCGAACGGATGATCGCTTCGCGCCACGCCGGGGATCCGCCAGAAGGTATCCGCCACCACGCCCAGGTCCGCCGCCGCGTGGGTCGTGGCCGGATCGAACGGCGTGTCGTCATCCCCCGTCCACGACGGCATCACCAGCGTGCCACGCGGACCGAGCGCGGCACGGAGCGCCTCGATCAGCCCGCGCGGCCCCCCCTCCACCGGCCGCACCGCGCGAAAGGAGGTGTGGACCAGCAGCACGCCCCCTTCCCGCACGCCCAGCGCACGCAGCTGCCCCGCGACCTCGTCCCTGCTCAGCTCTCGCCTGTCCATCATCATCCCTGTTCTCGCAGTCGCCCGCCGTCCGATGAGAGAATGCCTCCAGGCGCCATGGAGTTCCCACCCGTGAAACCGAAAAACGTGACTTCCTGAGGGAGCGCCACACGGAACCTGAACCCCCACAAATTATTTGCGCGCGACCGAAGGACCTCCTCTCGGCGGCCTCGGGGCTGGATTCACGGCACTGATCCAGCCTCGCGGTTCTGCCGGCGAGATCCTTCGGTCGGCGCCACGGTCCGTCATACAGGCAGGCTGCGGAGCGGCGCCTCCCTCAGGAAATCAAAGTTTCGGGGGAATCTCTTCTCTTCCATCAACAGAAAAGCAGAGGCGCGAAGATGACTCCGCGCCTCTGCCGGCAAATCAACAGGACCGGGACGCGCCGGCTACACGCGCTCCATGATCCAGCCCATCAGGTACTTCTGCAGGTGCTTGCGGTTCTCGGCCTGGTCGTAGACCACGGAGTGCAGCGCGTCCAGCGCGCCGTCGCTGATCTCGTATCCGCGGTGCGCGGGGAGGCAGTGCATCACCAGGGCGTGGGGCTCGGCGTGGGAAAGCATCTGCTCGTCCACGCAGAAGCCGCCGAACGCCTTGAGCTTGTGCTCACGCTGGTCTTCTTCGCCCATGGAAATCCACGTGTCGGTGTAGACCACGTCGGCCCCCGCAACGGCGTCCTCCGGCCGGGTGAACAGCTCCACCACGCCCCCCTCGGCGCGGGCGGCATCGACGATCGCCTGGTTGGGCGCGTACCCCTCGGGGTGGGCCACCGCCACGCGCACGCCGGTCTTGGCGCCGCCCTCGATGAGCGAGTTGCAGACGTTGTTGCCGTCGCCCACGTACGCCAGCGTGAGCCCTTCCAGCCGGCCGAAGTGCTCCTGCATGGTCATGTAGTCGGTGAGCCCCTGGCACGGGTGCGACAGGTCGCTCAGGCCGTTGATGACGGGCACCTCGCTGTGCCGGCGCATCTCCACCAGGTCGTCGTGCTTGTACACGCGGGCCATGATCAGGTCCACGAAGCGCGAAAAGACCTTGATCTCGTCAGACAGGTCCGAGAGCGTGAAGTTGCTGGTGCGCCAGTCCACGTACAGCGGCTGCCCGCCCATTTCGCCCACGCCGATCTCGAACGACACGCGGGTGCGGGTGCTGGTCTTCTGAAACAGCAGCCCTACCGACAGCCCCTTGAGCGTTTCGTTGTACTTGGCGGGGTTGTTCTTGATGTCGATGCCGCCCTCGATGATGCGCGCCACGTCCTCGCGCGACAGGTCGCTGATGTTGAGGAACGAGCGCTCCGGCTTTCCGCGCACGGCGTAGCGGCGCCGGGCCAGCAGCTCTTCGCTGCGCCGGGCACGCTCCTGCAGGTCGGCTGGCTTGTCCACTCTCGGTACTCTCCGGTTCAGGGCTGGGTAAGGGCCGGGCCAGGCGCCCGCGGCGCTCGGGATATCGCGCACGGCTCCGCGGCCGCGCGCACCGCCGGTCGCGGGGTGGTTCATCCACACCTCGCGAGGGCGCTGGAATCTATCAGCCCCTCCCGCCCGCGAAAGGCGGGGTGGGATGGCGCAGACACGGACGCGCCGATCCGCGCCCCGCCCGGCGCGCCGCGGGGTCTCGCGTCGACCGTTGCATGATCGATTTCCACGTCGCATCAGCAACGCTGAGAGGGTGTTGCCAATCCTCTTTACCTTTGAAACGCAAAGGTCAGTCATCCTGAGAGAGCGCCACACCCGACCTGGATCCACACAACCACTTGTGCGCGACCGAAGGACCTTCTCTCCGCTCGCGAGGGGGCCAGTTCCATGAAGCGATCCAGTTCCACGATTCTGCCGGCAAGGTCCTTCGGTCGCCGCCATAAGATCCTGCAAAGGCATGGGCTTGCGCGGCGGCTCCCTCAGGATGACTGGTTCGCGGGATCGGGGTTTGGCAAGACCCCTCTGAGGGCACGTGTCGGGAAATGAGAGCGTGCTCCGACACCGGCCTGCCCCGCCTCTGTATCTCATTGAATCCCATACAGTTGCGAGCGTGACAAAATCGGCTTTTGATCCCCCGCGGCGGGAACCGTATGGTTCCCGAAAGTGCTTTTGCATTATCTTTCCTGTGTAGTCCCGCCAAGCCGTTCCAGGAGCCGGATCCATCATCCGTACGCCCTTCCCTTCCAGCCAGGAGTCCGCATGACCGCCACACTCACCGTGCGCGACGAGACCGCCACCGGCACCGTAGTGAATCAGCGCACCCTCGACTTTCTGGACGAGCACGTGACCGTGCGGGAGCTGATCACCCGGCGCGTGCAGGAGGAGGTGCGCGAGTACAACCGCGCGGCCGAGAGCGGCGTGTTCGTAGGCCTGGTGCAACCCACGGACGCGGAGGCGACGCTCAACGGCTACCGCATGCGCACCCGCCGCGAGCTGAGCTGGGAGCGGCAGCGCGACGCGGCGCTGGCCGCCTTTCAGGCGAACGGCTTCTTTGTGCTGGTGGGCGACCGGCAGGTGGAAAGCCTGGACGAGCGCATCCACATCGGGCTGGGCACCGAGGTCTCGTTCGTAAAGCTGGTTCCGCTGGTGGGGGGCTGACCGTGGGCCTCCTGGACCTGCTGGGGCTGGGACGCCTTTCCGCCTCCCGCACGAGCCTGGACGGCTTCGTGGTGCCCGGCACCGGGCCGCTCGCCGATGCCCACGCCGCCGTCGAGGCGTACCTGGCCGAGGCCGCGCCCCGCATCAAAGGCTACGTCTTCAACCTGCAGCCCAGGGACACGGAGAACGGCCGCCGCATCCTGGACCTGCCGCCCGACGAGCAGGCCGCCGTGGCGATGGCGGCCCTGGAGCGCGCCGTGTGGACGAGCGGCCAGCAGAACGGGCGGGACGGCCTGGTGGTGCGCCAGCTATCGACCGCTCTGCTGTCCGACCTCCTGCGCCGCCGGCTTCCGCTGGCCCCGGAACAGGTTGCCGAGCTGCTGGAAGTGGCCCCGAGGCTGTCGTACGACATCTCCCTGAAGTCCCTCCTTACCCACGCCGAGCACGCGTGCGCCGACCCCGCGGCGCGCGAGATCCTGCGTCCGGTGCTGGAGCGGCAACACGCGCGGGTGTCCAGTATCTATGGCGCCGACAACCGCGAGCTGGCCGGGCGCATCAGCGAGCTGCTGGCCGGCCAGGACGCGCTGCTGCTGGACGCCGAGCCGTGGGCCGATCGCATCGCCGCGGAGGTGCAGGCGATGGACGAGCCCGCGCGCGGACGCTGGCTGGCGCTCGTGCGCCACCTGCGCGACGCCACCAGCGCAAAGGCGTCGGCACGATGGCTCAAGGAGGCGCGCCGCCTGGTGGGCCAGGTGGGCGCGGACGAGTTCCGCGGGCGCGCGCTCGCCTGGCTGGCCGGGGTTCGCGAGGGCGCCGACACGCAGGTCTCCCCGCGCAACGGCGACCTGCTGCGCGGGATCGTCTGGTGCCTGGCTGAGGGCGGCGACGACGACACGGCGCGCGCGCTGGGCGACCTGGCCCTGGTCGGCTCGCGCAAGATCCCCAGCGTGGGCGTGCGGTCGCTCAAGGCGATGAACGCCTGCGTGGCCGCGCTGGGCGACATGGCCGGCGCCGAGCCCATGGCGCAGCTCTCCCGCCTGCGCGCGCGGGTCAAGTACGCCCAGGCGCAGGGAATCATCACCGCCGCCCTGCGCGGCGCCGCGGAACGGCGCGGGGTGGGGATGGATGAGCTGGAGGAGCTGGTGGTCCCCACCTTCGGGATGGACGAGCCCGGCGTGCTGCGCGAGGAGATCGGCGACTGCACCGCCGAGCTGCGCATCGTGGGCACCGCCGAGGTCGAGACGGTCTGGGTGCGCGCCGACGGCAAGCGGCAGAAGTCCCCGCCCACCGCGGTGAAGGAGGCGCACGGGGACGAGGTGAAGGAGCTGAAGAAGACGGCGGGGGAGATGGAGCAGATGCTCCTGGCCCAGCGCGACCGCATCGAAAGGCTGCCGATGGCGGGGCGCGTCCTCGCGTTCGACGCCTGGCGCGAGCGCTACCTGGATCACCCGCTCCTGGCCCCGCTGAGCCGGCGGCTGATCTGGCGCTTCGAGACGGGCGCGCGGGTGGACGCCGGCGCCTGGCGCGACGGCCGCCTGGTGGACGCCGGCGACGCGCCGCTGGAGGGGCTGGCGGCCGACACCCGCGTCTCCCTCTGGCACCCCATCGCCGCCACGGTGGACGAGGTGCGGGGGTGGCGCGGCTGGCTGGAGCGCCACGGCGTAACCCAGCCGTTCAAGCAGGCGCACCGCGAGGTGTACCTGCTTACCGACGCCGAGCGGCGCACCGGCACCTACTCCAACCGCTTTGCCGCCCACGTCCTTCGCCAGCACCAGTTCGCCGCGCTGGCCAAGGGGCGCGGGTGGCAGTACCAGCTCCTGGGGTGCTTCGACAACTTCAGCATCCCCACCCTGCGCCTCGCCTCGCACGGGCTGCGGGTGGAGTACCTGGTGGAGCCCATCGTCCGCGACGAGGACCTCCAGGGCTCGGGGATATCGCGCTACATCAGCACCGACCAGGTGCGCTTCTTTGCCGAGGGGAACCGCCTGCGGCAGCTGGAGCTGGCGGAGGTGCCGCCGCTGGTGCTCTCGGAGACGATGCGCGACGTGGACCTGTTCGTGGGGGTGGCCAGCGTGGGCGCCGACCCCGACTGGGCCGACCGCGGCGCCGCCGGCCCCATGGGCACCTACTGGCACACCTACTCGTTCGGCGAGCTGTCGCAGACGGCCGAGACGCGGCGCGAGGTGCTGGAGCGGCTGGTGCCGCGGCTCAAGATCGCCAGGGTCTGCTCGCTGGAGGGACGCTTCCTGGTGGTGCGCGGAAGCCTGCGCACCTACAAGATCCACCTGGGGAGCGGCAACATCCTCATGGAGCCCAACGACCAGTACCTGTGCATCGTCCCCGACCGCGGCGGGGCCGCCGCGCGCGGGTCGCAGGGGCTGGTGCTCCCGTTCGAGGGCGACTCCACGCTGAGCGTCATCCTCAGCAAGGCCTTTCTGCTGGCCGACGACACGAAGATCACCGACCCCACCATCACCCGGCAGATCTGGCCCGGGCGGTAGCGGCGGCGCGGCGCACCCCCGCGGTGCGCCGCGCGGCCGTTCACTCCCTCCACCTTGCTTGCCTCCCTTCCCCGCCTTCCGTACTCTTCCCCAGCACCGGATCCAGGGCGGAAAACACCTGGATTTTCGATCCCGGGCGTAGATCCAGAGAGTACAACGGGCAGATGAGCATCGACCTCGACGAGCTGCGCCGGCTGCGCCGGGCCCGCGACCGGATGGACCGCGAGTACGCGCAGCCGCTCGACGTCCCGGCGCTGGCCCGCACGGCGCTGATGTCGCCGGCGCACTTCAGCCGCCGCTTTCGCGCGGTGTACTCCGAGACGCCGTATTCCTACCTCATGACCCGGCGCATCGAGCGGGCAAAGGCGCTGCTGCGCCAGGGCGAGCTGAGCGTGACGGCCGTCTGCTTCGAGGTCGGCTGCACCAGCCTGGGCTCCTTTTCCGCGAAGTTCACCGAGCTCGTGGGCGAGACGCCGTCCATGTACCGCGCCCGCGACCACGCCGAGCTGCGCCTGATGCCCACCTGCCAGACGATGGTGCTGACGCGGCCGCGCAAGCGCAGGGACCCGGAGCCCGCGAAAGAGAGCAGTTTTGGAGAAGCAGCGGCCGGCGCGCCCGCGTAGCTTTCCTGCCGTGACCGTTCCACTCCGGCTTTCACCAGGTGAGGTGCCATGTCCGTTTCACTCAGTACCGTCCACGTCCTGGTCGACGACCCCGACGCCGCCCTCGGCTTTTACCGCGACGTCCTTGGCCTGACGGTGCGCGACGAGGTCGCCCACGGCGGCTTCCGCTGGATCACCCTGGTCCCCGACAACCAGCCCGACATCAAGATCGTGCTGTCGCAGCCGCATGCGGGCCGTTCGCAGGAGGACGGCGACGCCATCGCGGCCCTGCTCGCCAAGGGTGAGCTGGGCGCGGTCTTTCTTCGCTCCGACGACCTGGACGCGACCTTCGCCCGGATCGCCGCCGCGCCCGGCGTGGAGGTGCTGGAGGAGCCCGCCAACCGGTTCTGGGGTGCCCGCGACGCCGCCGTGCGCGACCCCGCCGGCAACCTGGTCCGCATCGAGCAGGCGTAGAACACCGAATCCTGAAAGAACAGCGTTGACTTCCTGAGGGAGCGCCGCGCGAGTCTTTGCCGCCCGCACTGAAGTCGGCGCGCGACCGAAGGACCCTCTCTCGGCCGCGTCAGGGCTGGAATTGCGGCATGAAGCCAGCCTCGCGGTTGTGCCGGCGAGATCCTTCGGTCGGCGCCCCGGCTTCAGCGATTGGCCAGAGCCGGTGCGGCGCCTCCCTC
>DASQBH010001644.1:0-2206 GCA_035635315.1 Longimicrobium sp. | reverse complement strand
GCCGCGGCGGGACGGGGCGGACGGGGGAGAGGTGCGGGGGGCTGGCTGCGCAGGTCTTCGATGAGCGCGGCGAGCTCCGGCTCAGGGCCCACCCCCAGTTCCTGCCGCAGCAGCAGGACGTGCGCCTCGGCCGCGCGCAGGGCGGCGGCGCGCTCGCCGGCGCGCTCCAGCGCCCGCACCAGCCGCAGCGCCACCCGCGAGCTGAAGGCGTCGTGGGCCAGCAGCAGGCGCCACCACTCCGCCGCCTTGAGCGGCGCCCCGGCCGCCTCGGCCGCGCCGGCCAGCTCCTCCAGCGCCCGGCCGTACGCGCGCGCCAGGCGGTCGCGCTCGCCCTCCACCCAGCGCTCGAACTCCGGCGCGTCGGGGACGTAGAAGCCGTCCAGGAAGGGCCCGTGGTACACGCCGACGGCATCTTCCCACCGCCCCTCGGCCAGCGCCTGCTCGAAGTCGTCCAGGTCCGTCCGCACCCGGGCGGGGTCCAGCCCCACCTCGTCCCCCATCACCACGAACACGTCCTCGCCCAGCTCCTTGCGCAGGATATAGAGCCCCTCGGACAGGGTGTGCCGGGCGGCGTCGCCGGGGCTGTCGGGCCAGAGCAGCCCGATGATGCGCTCGCGGGCCACGGGACGCCCCCGCCCCGCCGCCAGCACGGCGACGATGGCCAGGCGGCGCCGGTGCGCCGCGCGGCCGGTGACGGGGCCCGCGGGGCGCCGGATCACGGGGGCGCCCAGGACGTGGACGTAGATCACGGCAAAAGGTGATCAGGCGGATGAAAAGGAGGAAACATCAAGATCCCGGCGCTCGCAGGGTAATGGCGCCCTTGGCGCGTACGCAAGCCGCCCGGCCGGAGTTCCACCGCCGCGCGCCCCTCCGCGGACGGTTGGCCGTGACCCGGCGCCGGCGTCGTCTCATACCGTTATGCTGATTCCATGTGCACCCAGGGCCCGAAACAGGTTCTCACGCGGAGGGCGCGGAGGGGCGGAGAACGCGGAGACCGTCATTCTCTTCTGTTCTCCGCGTCCTTCGCGCTCTCCGCGTCTCCGCGTGAGGCTCGCCGAATTCCGAATGCACAGCAGACCGTGGGAAGCGGTATCATACGGGAAGCTTCGATGCGTGCGGACGCGCCCCCTTCGCGGGCCGTCCAGGCGCCCGGCGAGGATCTGCCGCCGTGCCCCGGAAGACGCGCGGCGACGGATCCGGCGCCTGCTTCTCCGCGCCGGTGACGGGACACGGAAAAATCGTATGTATCCGCACAACCTGTTTCACATCAACAGGTTGAAAGGATTGATCAGGCGCGGCAAAGGAGGTTGAGAGGGCGCATTGAGGCGAACCCGGAAGGGGCTTGATGGGGTGGCGCTAGGTTGCCATCAGACCGTGCGGCCAGAGGGGCCGCCGGTGCGGGAACGGTACCCCGCGACCTCATCATCCGGAGAACCCACCATGCAAGACAACTACTCCTCCACGGCCGTGCTGGACGGCACCCTTCCCGAGGACCTGGAGACGCCCGCCGTCCTGGTGCAGCCGCCCAACTACATGCAGCTGCGGCTGCTGGCCGAGTGCGCCGTGGGGCAGACCAGGGAGGAAGTGAGCTTCTTCTTTCCCGGGGGCCGCACCCTCCAGCGCGCGGATGCCACCACCGTGCTGCAGGACACCGACATCGTGCTTCCCACCCTTGACGCCGGAAAGTATCCCGACGTCCAGGTGTCGCTGGGCCTTACCTCCACGCTCGTGGCCGGGGAAGAGACGCCGCTGACCGGGGCGGATGCCCTGTTCTGGAGCGACGCGGCCGTGGAGAAGTTCCTGCTCCCCTACATCGCGTCGTGCGGCTGGAGGGACGCCGCGAAGCTGGTGGCCAGCGTGCAGCAGGCGTGGAACGACTATCCCGCGGACCGGGTGACGGTGTACGCCCTGGCGCACTCCAACACCATCCCCGCCAACGTGGAGCTGAAGCTGGAGAACTCGCTGCTGGTGGCCTACCAGGAGCGGACCGCCGGCGCGAAGCTGCAGCTGACGACGCTTCCCGACTTCCTCGACAAGTTCCCCCCCAACCCGCCCACGCCGCCCGTGGTGGGCCAGGTGGGATACCACCGCGGCGGCGGAACCCGCAGCGCCAACCTTCCCGACTACCTGGCGCTGCGCGCCCTGGCCGAGTGGGCGGGATCGCTGCGCGACCAGCCGCAATACTTTCTCTTTCCCGCGGGCCAGG
>DASQBH010001643.1:0-2359 GCA_035635315.1 Longimicrobium sp. | reverse complement strand
CCACATCACCCCCTATCCCCCCACTCCCACACCGCATGCAGAACGAACTCCTGACCGCGCTGGGCCAGTCGCTCGTCACCGGCAGCCTGACGGACGAGGCGCTGCTGGCGCGCACCTCGGAGCACCCGCTGGTACAGATCCTTCCCGACGCCAACGTGGTCAAGGTGGGCGGGCAGAGCTTCATCGACCGCGGCCGCGCGGCGGTGTTTCCCCTGATCGACGAGATCACGGCGAACCTGGGGCGGCACAAGATGATCATCGGCACGGGGGCGGGGACCCGCGCGCGGCACGCCTACAGCGTGGGGATCGACCTGGGGATGCCGACGGGCGTCCTGAGCGTCCTCGGCACCTTCGTGAGCATGCAGAACGCGCGCATGCTGCACTACCTGCTGGCCAAGCACGGCATCCCCTTCATCGAGCCCGTGCAGTTTCCCCAGCTTCCGCTCTACCTGGCGGAGCGCGGCGCGGCCATCTTCTTCGGCATGCCGCCGTACACCTTCTGGCAGAAGAACCCCGCCATCGGCCGCATCCCCCCGCACCGCACCGACACGGGGTGCTTTCTGATCAGCGAGGTGTTCGGCACGCGCAGCATGATCTACGTAAAGGACGAGGACGGGCTGTACACGGCGGACCCCAAGAAGAACCGCCACGCAAAGTTCATCCCCCGCATCAGCGTAAGCGAGCTGAAGGCGATGGACCTGGACGACGTGGTGGTGGAGCGCGCCGTGCTGGACATCATGCCCAACGCCGAGAACCGCCGCAGCATCCAGGTGATCAACGGCCTGGTGCCGGGCAACCTGACCCGCGCGCTCGAGGGCGAGCCCGTCGGCACCATCATCACCGCGGACTGAAGACCATGACCGATACGATTCTGGAGCCGCGGACGGGGCCGGACGACCGCCACCACGTGCAGTCGATGCTGATGCGCGAAAGCCTGCTGGACAAGCAGGTGATGGCGTCGACGGAGAGCGACGTGGTGCGCATGCTCCCCGACGTGCACGTGGTGAAGGTGGGCGGCAGCTCCATCCTGGACCAGGGACGCGCAGTCACCTATCCCGTGGTGGAGACGATCGGCGGGCTGCTCAAGGGCGGCACCAAGCTGATCCTGGGCGTGGGCGGCGGGGTGCGCAGCCGCCACGTGTTCTCCATCGGCATCGACCTGGGGCTGCCCACGGGCGTGCTGGCGCAGGTGTCGGTGGCCGACGCGCTGGGGAACGCGCACATCCTGGGGACGCTGCTGTCGCCGTACGGGGTGGTGGCCATTCCGCCGGAGATCTTCGGGCACCTGCTGCCGCTGTTCATCCACAGTGCCCCGGGGGTGATCTTCAACGGCGTGCCGCCGTACTCCATCTGGGAGCATCCGCCGGAGATCGGCCGCATTCCCCCGCACCGCACGGACGCCGGGTGCCTGATCCTGGGCGAGTGCTTCGGCTGCAAGTCCGTCACGCTGGTCAAGGACGTGGACGGCCTGTACACGGACGATCCCAAGGAGAACCCGTCCGCCAGCTTCATCGACAGCATCGGCGCGAAAGAGCTCAAGCGGCGGCACTTCAAGAGTCTGCCCTTCGACGAGGTGCTGACGGACGTGCTGCTGAACGCGCGGCTGGTGCGCCAGTTCCAGGTGGTGAACGGGCGCGACCCGGACCGCATCGCGGCCGCCGTGCGCGGAGAACATGCCGGCACCATCGTCTACGCCGACTGACGCGGCCGTCCGGCTGACGGGGGTGGCGAAGGCGTTCGGGGCCGTCCGGGCGCTGGACGGCATCGACCTCGCCATCCCCGCCGGCGCGCTCGTGGGGCTGATCGGGGCCAACGGGTCGGGCAAGAGCACGCTGCTGCGCATCCTGGCCGGGATCGTGGCGGCGGACGCGGGAACCGTGCACGTGCTGGGGATGCATCCGCGCAGCGCACGATCGTCGCTCCGCGGGGCGACGGCGTACGTGGGCCAGGACGCGGCGCTGGATCCCGAGATGACCGGGTGGGAGACGCTGCAGCTCTTTCACGCCCTGCAGGGCCTTCCGCGGCGCGAGCGGAAGGCCTGCGTGTCCAGCGTGGCGGATCGATCCGGACTCCGCCCGTTCGCGGACCGGCCCGTGGGCACATGGTCCGGCGGGCAGCGGCAGCGGCTGCACCTGGCGCTGGCCACGCTGCACGCCCCCGAGCTGCTGATGCTGGACGAGCCCGCCGCCGGGCTGGACCCCGACGGCCGCCGCGACCTGTGGCGCCAGCTCGCCGAGTACCGCAATTCGGGAGATGGGCGCACGGCGCTGGTGGCGACGCACGACCTGGCGGACGTGGCGGCGCACTGCGACCTGGCCGTCGTGCTGCACGGGGGCCGGCTGATCGCGGCGGACGCGCC
>DASQBH010001642.1:0-2341 GCA_035635315.1 Longimicrobium sp. | reverse complement strand
GGTTGCGGACGCGCAGGTGCATTGGACGCCGCAAACCGCCTGGCCGCCGAGTCCGCGAAGGCGGACTGCGTGACGTTGTTGCCGCGAATTTATTCGCTCCGGACGCAGCCCGTCATGCGCGCCCCGTTGCGGACGCGCAGGTGCATTGGACGCCGCAAACCGCCTGGCCGCCGAGTCCACGCAGGTGGACTTTGTGTAGTTGTTGCCGCGAATTCATTCGCCCGGCAGGCGGCCGGCACGTCACCCTGCTCGGCTCGCGATGTGTAGTTGTTGCCGGGAAGCCGCGAATTCATTCACCCGGCAGGCGGGCGGCACCTTACCCCGATCAACTCGACGATCCGCATCCTCACATCCCGCCGGCGGATGCGAAGGCTACTGCGCCGCCAGCCAGTCCAGCGCGGGCTCGCGGGCACTGAAGGCGGTGAACCTGCGCTTGCTGAACAGGCTGGCCACGTTCAGTGCCACGCGGTGCACGGTGGTGGGCACCACCCCCGCCGCCACCCCCACGTACGGCACGTTGTGGGCGGCCAGGTCCTTGAGCGCCTCCAGGATGCGCGCGTCGTAGCGGCTGCCGGTGGCGTCGCTGCATACGCGCAGGCTGCCGTCGGGCGTCTGCCGTGCGAACCAGGCCTTGGCGCGGGCAATGCGCTCCAGGCCGTCGGCGGGCCGGGTAACGTTGGTCAGGTCCAGCAGCACGATCTGGCGGCCGTTGCGCTGAATGAGCTGGATGGGATTGTCCATTTTCGCCGTTGTCGCTGCGCGGGCCGCGGGTTGGAATTTCGATGGATGCACGGAATCTGTCGGGAGAAAAGAGTATCGGCGCGAACGCATGTTCACAAGCGCTCACGATCTCTTTGGGACAGCGGCGCGTTTTTGTGGATCGGCGATCGATGGATCGGGAACCGGGCTCCTTGCGCCGCGGATCGGCCTGGGGATTGATTCCATCGCGGCGAGAAGGGATGATCAGGCCCGCGGCGACCGATCCGTAGAGGACGCGCACGGCACCGCCGTCCGGCGACGCATCCTGCCGATCGCCGAAGAATCTGCCGGATGGGCGCACGATCGCGTCAGCGACGGAGGGTCTGGCGCGAGAAACCCCCATTTCCGATAAAGATTCTTCGTCGGCGCACGGGCTGCTGCGCGGTTTCCGACGGCCTGGGGTGGCGCCTTCCTCAGAGGGTGTTGAGAAGCCTCCCACGCAACCAGTCATCCTGAGGGAGGCGCCGCGCCGCAAGGCGCTTTGAAACAAGGCTTTGGCGCCGACCGAAGGACCTTGCCAGCAGGATCGAGGGGCAGGATCTGCGGCTTGAAGCGTGCCCCTCGCAGACCGGAAGAAGGTCCTTCGGTCGCGCGCAGGTTCTTGTGTGGCTGCTGCTTACACGTGGTGCGCTCCCTCAGGATGACATCTGCTTCTTCTCACAGCCCGAGGTTTCTCAACACCCTCTCAGGATGACAGTGATCGTCCCCCCGGCGTTTTGCGGATTTGGGACCAGAGGCCAGGAGAGAGAGCCGTTGCTTACGAAGTACGACCCGGAACGCGCGCCGGACCCGGAGCGCTGGCTGGCGCAGAACGAGATGGACCTGATCGAGATCGTGATGCGCTACCATCGGCGCGAGCAGATTCCGCTCCCCAACGAGCGGGTGCACGCCTCCTTTCACGTGATGGTGGAGAACCAGGTGGCGCTGGGCGAGCGGACGCCGGTGCGCGACGCCGTCGACCGGCTGATGGGCGAGGGGATGAGCCGCCACGACGCCGTCCACGCGGTGGGCGCCGTGCTGGGCAAGCACATGCACCACGCCCTTGCCACCAGCGTCCCCGTGAGCCGCGAAGCCTACTACGCCGACATCCGCGCGCTGACGAAGGAAGGCTGGCTGGCGGAGTTCGGACTCGGCGGGGCAGGGTGATGGTGTGATGGGATCGACCGGTGTCATGACACGGCAGCCTTGCCCAGGACATCGGCCGCCACATAATGTTTGCGGACGCTTCGGAGCGGTACCCTTGCGCCGATGACGCGCATCCGTCCTTCCCATCATCCCAGGAACCCTCATGCGCCGGATCACCTCCCTTCTCTCCGCCGCCCTGCTTTCGGCCGCCGTCGCCGCTCCCGGCCTTGCCGCGCAGGTTGACGCCGCTCCCGGCGTGGGCGCGCACGGGAACGACGCGTTTCACGTGGAGGTGTTCGGCCCGTCGATCCTGGGATCGCTGAACTACGAGCGGATGATCGGCACGAACTTCAGCGCGCGCGCCGGCGTGGGCTGGATGCCCGGGTTCGACGTGGGAGCCCGGCTGCATACGCCGCTCATGCTCAACCTCATCGTAGGGGATGGGGAGCATCGGCTG
>DASQBH010001641.1:0-2323 GCA_035635315.1 Longimicrobium sp. | reverse complement strand
GGGGGACGGCCGGGTGCAGGCTCCACCGCCGTCCGCGCCGCCGCGGGAGCCGGGGAGGCAGGATGCGGGAGTGCGGCGCACGGGCGACGGGGCTTCGGGGTTTCGTGCGCCGGCCGACCCGCGAAGCGAGCTTGTGGACGGGCGAGCGGTCGCGCCGGGTGTCTCGTCGCTGGTGCACAACCTGATTGTCAGCAACGTCGTTGGAACGCTGTTCGCGGCTCTGCGCGGCAAGGCGTGCCGCGTGGTGTCGCAGGGGATGCCGGTAAAGACGGGGCACGGCGAGAAGGTGTTCCTCCCGGACGTCGCGGTCTACTGCGGAGCGCCGGAGCTCGAGCCCGGTGACGTGGAGATGCTGCTGAATCCCGCGGTCCTCGTGGAAGTGCTGTCGCCGGACACCACGGACTACGACCACGGGAAGAAGTGGGAGAGCTACCGCCGCCTGTCTTCGCTGCGCGACTACCTGCTCGTGTGGCACGACCACGCGAGGGTCGAGTGGTATACGCGGCAGGGGGCGTTCTGGATGTTTGGCGAGGTGGAAGGGATGCAGGCGGAGGTGCCGCTGGAGTCGATTGGCGCTACGCTGCGGCTGGCAGAGATCTACGAGGAAGTTTTCACGGCGGACCAACCCTCCGCCTGACGCGCCGGACCCGCTTGGGGCAACGGTAAAGAGAAGAGTGATGGCTGACGAAAAGACGCAGGAGAGCGCGGTGGCCGTGGCGGAGGCCGAGGACCGGTCGCCCGAGGCGGCGGTGGATGCCGGCGGCGAGCTGGACCGCGAGGCACAGACGGAGCACAAGCCCCAGCTGAGCGACGAAGAGCGCCTGCAGGGGCTGGAGCCCGACAAGCTGCGCCAGATGATGTACGACATGCTGCTGGCGCGCCGCTTCGAGGAAAAGACGGCCGAGGCGTACGCGCTGGGCAAGATCGGCGGCTTCTGCCATCTGTACATCGGGCAGGAGGCGGTGGCCATCGGCGCCATCCACGCGCAGCGGCCCGACGACTACGTGATGACCGCGTACCGCGAGCACGTGCACGCCCTGCAGTGCGGCATCACCCCCGGCGCCGTGATGGCCGAGCTGTACGGCCGCGCCGACGGGTGCAGCAAGGGCAAGGGCGGCAGCATGCACATGTTCGACGTGGAGAAGAACTACCTGGGCGGCCACGGCATCGTGGGCGCGCAGATCCCGCTGGCGCTGGGCGTGGCGTGGAAGATCAAGTACCGCAAGGAAGACCGCGTCATCCAGGTCTACTGCGGCGAGGCGGCGGTCAACCAGGGCGCGTTCCACGAGTCGCTGAACATGGCGGCGCTGTGGAAGGTGCCCATGATCCTGATCGTGGAGAACAACCGCTTCGGCATGGGCACGGCCTGGGAGCGCGCGTCGTCGCTGTACGACATCTACCAGAAGGCGACGGCGTACGCCATGCCGTCCGCCGTCGCCGACGGGATGGACGTGCTCGACATGTACCGCGTCACGCGCGAGGCCGTGGAGCGCGCCCGCCGCGGCGAGGGTCCCACGCTCATCGAGGCGCGCACCTACCGCTTCGTAGGCCACTCCATGTCGGACCCGGTATCCGGCGTGTACCGCACCAAGGAGGACGTGGAGAAGGAGAAGGGGAACGACCCCATCCGCATCTTCGCCGACCTGCTGGCGCGGCAGAACATCCTGAGCCAGGAAGAGCTGGAGAAGATGGACGAGGAGGTGAAGCGTATCTCCGAAGAGGCCGCCGACTTCGCCGACAAGTCGCCCGAGCCGGCCATCTCCGAGCTCTACACCGAGATCTACGCGGACGAGGACGTCAACGGGCGCCTCTACTTCGACATGAGGAATCGCTGAGCATGGCGGTCATTACCTATCGCGAGGCCCTGGGACAGGCGCTCGCGGAAGAGATGGAGCGCGACCCCGACGTCTTTCTCATGGGCGAGGAAGTGGGCGTGTACAACGGCGCCTACAAGGTGTCGAAGGGGCTGCTGGAGAAGTTCGGCGACATGCGCGTGGTGGACACGCCGATCACGGAGCTGGGCTTCGCCGGGCTGGGCGTCGGGTCGGCGATCACGGGGCTGCGGCCGGTGATCGAGTTCATGACCTGGAACTTCGCCATCCTGGCGTTCGACCAGATCTTCAACGCGGCGGCCAAGATGCGGTCGATGAGCGGCGGCCAGTTCCGCGCGCCCATCACCTTTCGCGGCCCCACCGGCGCCGCGCTGCAGCTGGCCGCGCAGCACTCGCAGGCGCTGGAGAGCCAGGTCGCGCACTACCCGGGCATCAAGGTGGTCGTCCCCGGCACCCCCGCGGACGCCAAGGGGCTGCTCAAGGCCGCCATT
>DASQBH010001640.1:0-4512 GCA_035635315.1 Longimicrobium sp. | reverse complement strand
GAGCGCGACGTGGGCGTCTACCTTTCCGGCGGGCTGGACAGCAGCCTGGTCGCCGCGCTGCTGGCCCGCGCCGGGGCCCGCGTCCACCTCTTTTCACTGGACTTCGGCGCGCCGTGGGACGCGGAGCTGGAGCACGCGCAGGCGGTGGCCGCGCACCTGGGCCGCCCGCTGCACCGCGTCCGCGCCTGCCCGCGCGACGTCTCCCGCGCGCTGGAGGCTACCGCCGCCGCCCTGCACCAGCCCTTTGGCGACCCCGTCACCGTCCCCCTCTTTCTGCTGGGCCAGGCGGCGTGCGGCCACGTATCCTCCGTCTTCAACGGCGAGGGCGGGGACCAGCTGTTCGGGGGATGGGCGACGAAGCCGATGCTGGCGGCGGAGGCGTACGGCGGGGCGGGGTACAGCCGCGAGGCCGCGTACCTGGCCACGTACCACCGCTTTCACGGCGCGGAGGATCGTCTGCTGACGCCGGCGGCGCGGGCGGCGATCGGGGCGATGGACGCGGGGGCGTGGCTGCGGCCGGCCCTGGACGCGCCCGGCCTGCCCACGCTGCTGCACCGCCTGCGCGCGGCCAACATCCGGCTCAAGGGCGCGCAGAACATCGCCCCCCGGATGGTGCAGCTGGCGGCGGCGCACGGGCTGCAGGCGCGCGCGCCGTTCTTCGACGCGGCGCTGGCGGAGTGGACGTTCACCCTTCCCGCGGACTTCTTTCTCCGCGGTGCCAGTGAGAAGCACCTGCTCAAGCGCGCGGCGGAGGGGCTGCTTCCCCCCGCGCTCATCGACCGGCCCAAGCGGGGGATGGGGGTGCCGGCGACGGAGTGGCTGCGCGGCTGGCTGAGCCCGCTGCGGTGGGAGGCCGCGCGGCGGCTTTCGTCTCGCCGATTGAAGCGGGACGGCTGGTTTCAGCCGGAGTACGTGGCCGCCCTGCGCCGCGGCGACGACGACCCCGGCGAGACGCGGCGGCGCCGCGGGGGCGAAAAGCTGTGGGCGCTGCTGATGCTGCACCTGTGGATCGACGCGCAAGAGCCCCCGCTGGACTGGCGGATCCCGTGACGCGCATCCACCTCCCCGATCGACCGATGTCCCGCAGTTCATCCCCGATCCCTCCATCGAATGAAGTGCATTCAGTGCGGGAGCGATTCCCGGCGCCGCGACCGGCTGGGCGGCCGCTGCCCCAGGTGCCGGCGGAAGTTCGCGTTCGAGCCGGCCACCGACCGGCTGAAGGTCACCGACGCCCAGTTCAGGAACGCCGTCGACCGCGTCTCGGGCAGCGGCAAGGTGCAGTTCACCGAGTTGAGCCTGTGGTACGAGTTCAACCGCCGCTGGATGAAGCCCGGCTTCTGGCGCAGCCCGTTCGGCGCGCTTCCGTTCGTGGGGGCCGGTTGCGGCCTGGTTCCCGGGCGGGAAATCATCCTGGAAGGGAGGGCGCTGACGTTCCTGGACCTGCTGCTTCCCATGGTCGCGGCTGGCGTGGCGGCGGGGCTCGTCGCGGGCGCCGTGCTGAGCGCCCTGGCCAACCGCCTTGCGCCCCCCTCGCCGCGGCCGCCGCGCCTGACGTTCGATGCGTTCCGGCGAGAGTACCTGCGGCGGTGGCGCGAGGCGCACGGCGACGTGGCCGGGCTGCTCCCCGTGCGCGAGGCGGCGCTCCCTGCCATGCCCACGCAGGTATCCGCGGACGTGGCCGCGTTCTCGTTCGACCGCGTGGTGGTGACGGACCAGTGGGACACGGCGCAGATGCTGGTGGCCAACCGCTTTCACTTCGAGCACAACTGCGCCGTGCTCAGCCGCGACGGCTATCCGGACGGCACCGCCGAGACGGTGAAGGCCATGCTGCGCCGCAACCCGGCGCTGACCGTCTTTGCGCTGCACGACGCGTCGCCCGGCGGATGCCTGCTTCCGCTCACCGTGCGCGAGCCGGAGTGGTTTCCCGACCCGCGGGTGCGCATCGTGGACCTGGGGCTGCGTCCGGCGACGGCGCGCCGGCAGCGCGTTCCCACGCTGCGTGCCCCTTTCAGGCCGCTCCCGCCGCGGCTGGGGGAGATCCTTCCGCCGAAGGAGGTGCGGTGGCTGGCCCGGGGGCACGTGGCGGAGCTGGCCGCCCTGCGCCCCGCGCAGGTGCTGCGCGCCGCCTACCAGGGGATCGTGGCCGCCAGGCTGTACGACGGCTCGTCCAGCGGGTCGGGCGGATCGGGCGGGGGCGGGGGAGACACGTACGGCGGCGGCGGGATCATCTGGGTGGGCGACCTGAGCCCCGGCGGCGACACGGCCGCGGTGGACGGGTTCGGATGAGCCCCCATCATCACGGACCGATCGACTTCGCATGAAGTGCATCCACTGCGGGAGGGACTCGCGGCTGCGCGAGCGGAAGGACAAGCGCTGCCCCAAGTGCCATCACCGGTTCGCCTTCGAGCCGACGACCGATCCGCACAAGGTCACCGACGGCCAGTTCAGGAACGCCATCGGCCGCGTTTCTGGCGAAGGCAAGGTGCAGTTCACCGAGCGGCAGCTGTGGTACGAGTTCAACCGCCGGTGGATGAAGCCCGGCTTCTGGCGCAGCCCCTTCGGCGCGCTTCCGGTGGCGGGGGCCGGCCCGGGGGTGCTCGCCGCGCTGGGGGTGATCAAGGTGGCGGTGTTTCCCGTCGCCCTGATCGGGCTGGGCGTGGCGGCGGGGGTGGGGGCGGGCGCCATCCTGAGCAACTGGGCCGACCGGCGCACCCCCCGGCCCCTCCGCCCGCCGCGCGTCCTCTTCGACGACTTCGAGCGGCTGTACCTGCGGCGGTGGCGGGAGGTGCACGGCGACATCGCCGGGCTGCTCCCCGTGCGCGAGGTGGCGGTGCCGGAGCTGCCCACGAAAGTGCCGAGGGGCGTGGCCGCCTTCTCGTTCGACCGCGTGGTGGTGACGGACCGGTGGGAGACGGCGCAGATGCTGGTGGCCAACCGCTTTCACTTCGAGCACAACTGCGCGGTCCTGAGCCGCGACGGCTACCCGGAAAACATCGCCGGCACGCTGAAGGAGATGCTGCGCCGCAACCCGCGCCTGACCGTGTTCGCGCTGCACGACGCCAGCCCGGGCGGGTGCCTGCTCCCGCTGACGCTGCGCGATGCGGAGTGGTTTCCGGACCCCGGGACGCGGATGGTGGACCTGGGGCTGCGGCCGGGGACGGCGCGCCGGCTGCGCGTTCCCGCCCTGGCCGGCGCGCCCTTGCAGCCGCCGGCGCGGCTGGCGCGGCTTCTTCCGGAAGAGGACCGGGCGTGGCTGGCGGAGGGACACACGGCGGAGCTGGCGGCGCTGCGCCCCGAGCAGGTGCTGCGCGCGGCGTACCAGGGGATCGTGGCCGCGGGGCCCCACGACGGCTCCGCGAGCGGCGGCTCGGACGGTGGCGGGTATGGCGGAGATGGCGGTGGGGTGATCTGGGTGGGCGACCTGAGCCCCGGCGGCGATACGGCAGCGGTGGACGGGTTCGGATGAGCCCCCTTCATCACGGATTCATTGATATCGCATGAAGTGCCTTCAGTGCGGGACGAGTTCCAGGTACAGGGAGCGGTGGCAGAGGCGCTGCCCCAAATGCGGGCACCCGTTCGCCTTTGAGCCCGCGACCGATCCGGCGGTGATTACGGACGCGGCGTTCAAGCTGTCCATCGAACGCGTCTCCGAGGGTGGCACGGTGCGGTTTACCGCGCGCAACCTGTGGTACGAGGTGCACCGGCGCAAAGTATCCTATGGCCCGTGGCGCCAGAGGTACTCCATCGTCGGGGTCAGCATCCTGGCCGCGCTTCCCGTGTTCATGCTGGCGGACATGCTGGAGGTCGACGCGCTGTACCCGCTCTCGGGCGTGGTCTTCGTGGTAATGGCGGCGTGGCGCAATTACAAGAACTGGCGCGAGTTCGTGCGGTGGCCGCCTCCGCCGGATGCGCTGCGCGTGGAGTTCGACGTCTTTCGAAAGCGGCACCTGCCGTGGTGGATCCAGGTGTACGGCCCCATCCCGGGCCTTCTTCCGGCGCGCGAACAGGCGGCCGCCTCCATGCCCCGTGAGGTGCCGGCGGACGTGGCCGCCTTTTCGTTCGACCGCGCGGTGGTCACGGACCGGTGGGAGACGGCGCAGCTGCTGGTGGAAAACCGCTTTCACTTCGAGCACAACTGCGCCGTGCTCAGCCTGGACGGCTATCCGGACGGGATTGCCTACACGGTCAAGGAGATGCTGCGCCGCAACCCTCAGCTGACCGTGTTCGCGCTGCACGACGCCAGCGTGGAGGGGTGCCACCTTCCCCTGCGGCTGCGTGAGGCGGACTGGTTTCCCGACCCGCGGGTGCGCATCGTGGACCTGGGGCTGCGCCCGTACATGGCAAAGAGCCTGCACCTTCCCGAGCTGCAGGGACCGGCCGCGGCCCGGCCCGAACTGGCGAAGATGCTCCATGTGACGGACCAGAAGTGGTTGGCCGCGGGCCACTACTCCGAGCTCGCCGCCCTGCGTCCCGCGCAGCTGCTGCGCGCCGTCTACAAGGGGATCGTGGCGG
>DASQBH010001639.1:0-2014 GCA_035635315.1 Longimicrobium sp. | reverse complement strand
CAGCCGCTCGCCGCGCCACGAGAGCGCGACGGCCTCCGGCGTCCGCGCCGCCTGCGCGCGGAACAGGTCGTAGACGCACGCGCCGGCGGGGTACCCCGCGTCGGTGGCGTTCCAATCCTCCACCACCCGGCGCCGCTCGGCCGCGGAGAGCAGATCCAGCCGGTCGACCCGCTTCGAGTCGTCCGCGGCCATCTCTTCCAGCACGCGGCGCAGGTAGCCGACGTGCCGCTCTACCGTGGCCCGGTCGAAGAGCGCGGTGGCGTACGCCAGGGTGCCGGCGATCCGTCCGTCGCGCGGCGCGATGCTCAGCGTCAGGTCGACCGGCGCCCCTCCCTCCTCCACCCCGTCCAGCGGCGCCGCGGCGATGCCCGGCAGCTCCAGCTCGCTGCCGGGAAACTCCTGCCACGCCAGCATCACCTGAAAGAGGGGCGCGTGCGACAGGCTGCGCGCCGGCCGCACCCGCTCCACCACCTGCTCGATGGGGATGTCCTGGTGCCGCTGCGCCTCCAGCGCGCGCTCGCGCACGCGCCCCAGCAGCTCCGCCACCGTGGGCGATCCCGACACGTCCACCCGCACCGCCAGCGGGTTGCCGAAGTACCCGATCAGCCCCTCGATCTCGCTGGTCCCGCGGCCCGCCGACGGCGTTCCCACCACCACGTCGTCCTGGCCCGAGAGCCGGGCGAGCACCGTGGCCCATCCGGCCAGCACCGTCATGTACAGGGTGGTGCCGTGCCGCTGTCCCAGCGTCCTGAGCGCCGTGGTCAGCGCCTCGTCCAGCTCGACCTGCAGCAGCGCACCGGCAAAGTCCTGCCGCGGCGGGCGGGGACGGTCGGCCGGAAGCTCCAGCAGCTCCGGCGCGCCGGCCAGCGTCTGGGCCCAGTACTCCGCCTGCGCCTCCACGGCGTGACCGCTCACCCAGCGCCGGTGCCACGCGGCGTAGTCGGCGTACTGTACCGGCAGCGGCGGAAGCGGATCGGCATCGCCGCGCGCGAAAGCGCCGTACAGCGCCCCCAGCTCGCGGTACAGCACTCCGAGCGACCACCCGTCGCTGACGATGTGGTGCATCGTCAGCAGCAGCACGTGGTGGTCCGCCGCCATGCACACCAGGCGTCCGCGGATCAGCGGGCCGTGCGCCAGGTCGAACGGCGCGCTCCCCTCGTCCGACACCAGGCGGCGCAGCGCGTCCTCCGCGTCCGGCGCGGCATGGAGATCGTGCTCCACCAGCCGGAACGCGCTCTCCTCGACCGGGGCGATGCGCTGCACCGGCTCGCCGTCCACCGCGGGAAAGGTCGTCCGCAGCGCCTCGTGGCGCGCGACAATGCGGTCCAGCGCGCGGACCAGCGCGCCACGGTCAAGGTCGCCGTACAGCCGCAGGCGCACGGGGATGTGGTACGCCGCGCCGGTGCTGCCCAGCTGCTCCAGCAACCACAGCTGCTGCTGCGCAAAGGACGGCGGAATCGCCGCGGTCCGGTCCACGGGCGCGATCGCCGTGGTCTCGGCCTGGGCGGCGGTCTCCAGCCCGCGTGCGAAGTCCGCCAGCACCGGCCCCTCGAACAGCTCCTGCAGCGGCACCACCACCCCGAGCGCTTCCCGCACCCGCGAGATCACCTGCATCGCCAGCAGAGAGTGCCCGCCCAGCTCGAAGAAGTCGTCCCTGCGGCCCACCCGCCCGGCGCCGAGCACCTCGGCCCAGATCGCGGCCACCGCCTGCTCCGTCTCGCCCGCCGGAGCCTCGTACTCCTGGGCCGCGTACGCATCGTCCGCCGGGGCGGGGAACGCCTTGCGGTCGGTCTTGCCGTTCGGGGTGAGCGGGTATGCCTCCATCCACACGTACGCCGCCGGCACCATGTACTCCGGGAGGCGACTGGCGAGGTGCGACTTCAGCGCGTCCACGGCGACCGGCTCGTCCGCCAGGTAGTACGCGACCAGCCGCCGGTCGCCGGGCGCGTCCTCGCGCGCCAGGACGACCGGGGCGCGCACACCCGGGTGCTCCGCCAGCCGCGCCTCGATCTCG
>DASQBH010001638.1:0-5422 GCA_035635315.1 Longimicrobium sp. | reverse complement strand
GCACCCTCTCCCGCAAGCGGGAGAGGGTATAAACTTCGATCCCGCCGCGACCCACTTTTTTGCCGTTCTCCCTCCCCCACGCAGTTTGTGGGGGAGGGCCGGGGAGGGGGGCGCCGGCCGCTGGCCCAAACCCATCCACAGCACTCGAGTTCCGGCTCCACGTCAACCCTCCCCCAGCAGTTTTGGGGGAGGGTGGGCGAGGTTTACGAGCCCGGGTGGGGGCGGGCCGCGGGGCCGGTGGGCTGCACCCCACTCGCCCTGCCTCTCAGCCTCTGAATCTTCTTGCTCTGAATCTTCTCGCCCCGCCGAACCGTTCAGAAGCGTGCGGGTACAGGAGCCCGCACGGACGGCAGGCGCGGACTGATGGCCGCGCCTGCCCCTTTCTTCGTACGGCCCAATCGCATGCGCACCTTTCTGCTGATCTTTCGGCTGCTGCCCTTTGCGCTCTCGTTTGCGCGCGACCGGCGGCGCCTGCTGTTCTGGGGGCCGCCCGCGCGCCGCACGGAGGCGTTTCACCGCGCCCGGGCGGAGCGGCTGGCGGGGATGATCCCCACGCTGGGGCCCACCTTCGTCAAGATCGGCCAGGTGTTCTCCGCCCGGCCCGACGTGGTGCCGGAGCCGTACCTCTCCTCGCTCAGCACGTTGACGGACCGGGTGCCGGCGGTGCCGTTCGCCCGCATCGAGCACGAGCTGACGGCGGCGTACGGCGCGCCGGTGGACGAGGTGTTCGAGGCGTTCGACCGCGAGCCGCTGGCGGCCGGCAGCCTGGGGCAGGTGTACCGCGCCCGCTACCGCGGCGAGGACGTGGTGGTCAAGGTGCTGCGCCCGGGGGTGGAGCCGATCGTGGAGCACGACGTCGCCTTCGTGCGCATGGTGCTGCGCTGGGTGGAGCGGTGGTGGAGCCATCCGCAGCTGCGCGGGCTGCACGTGGTGATCGACGAGTTCGAGCGCCGCATCGCCGACGAGATGGACTTTCGCAAGGAGGCGGCGTACGCCCGCGCCATCGGGCAGAAGTTCGCGGCCAACCCGCGCGTCATCGTCCCCCGCGTGATCGACGGGATGGTGCACCGCCGCACGCTGGTGCTGGAGTTCGTGGAGGGAACGCGGGTGGACCGCATCGACCCGCTGGTGGCGCTGGGCGTAGTGGACCCGGAGCGGGTGGTGGACGCGGTGGTGGAGGCCTACATCCAGATGATGCTGGTGGACGGCCTGTTCCACGCCGATCCGCACCCCGGCAACATGCTGGTGCGGGCGGACGGCGCGCTGGTGCTGCTGGACTTCGGGATGGTGATCGAGGTGGATCCCGGGATGCGCCACCACCTGGTGCACACGGCGCTGGCGGCGGTGCGCGGCGACGCGGACAAGGTGGTGGACGGGTTCTTCAACCTGGGGATCGTGGAGCCGCAGACGGACCGCGAGACCATCCGCCGGCTGGTGGCGCTGATCATGGAGATGACGGAGCGCGGCGCCGAGCTGGGCGAGATGCAGGCGGCGCTGGCGGACGAGGTGATGCACCTGCTGTACGACTGGCCGGTGGTGCTCACGGGGGAGATGACGTACTTCGGGCGCGCCGTGGCGCTCATCGAGGGGCTGGGGGCGCACCACATCCCCAGCTTCAACCCCGTGAAGTACGTGCGTCCGCTGCTGATGAAGCACCGCATGGCCGTGCTGCGCGCGCTGGGGCCCACGGACAACGAGACGGCGGACCTGGCGTTCGCGCTGGGCCTGCTGACGCGCGACGTGACGCGCGTGGTGGGCAACGCCGCCCGCGAGCTGCTGGGCGTGCTGGCGACCCGCATCCCCTCGGTGTTCAGCGCGTTCGGCAGGACCGCCCCCGTCGCGGCGGTCGAGGCGCCCGTGGAGGTGGTGGCGATCGCGGAGCCGGCGGTGGTCGCGGCACTGCCCGCGGCGGAGTAGGACGCCACCCCCGTCGCCACGGGCTGAAGCCCGCGGCTAGAAAGGCCAGAAGCCCCGTCTCCGCTCGCTCACGCTCGCGGAACGGGGCTTCAACTGCTTGAACGACAAAGGCTCTGTCGTTCCGACGCGCTGGCATCCTCTCGCGCGGACCTTTGTGCCGTTTATCCCCTCTCCCACGCAGTTTGTGGGAGAGGGCAGGCGAGGAACGGGCCGGGTGAGGGCCCGTCACTCCGCATCCCCATACCGCGCGCGGTAGGCGGCGAGCGCGGCGCGGTGGATGCGCTCCTTCTCGGCGCGGACCTCGTCCAGGTGCTCGGGGGCTTCGGTGGCGCCGATCCAGTCGGACAGGGGGTCGATGATCCAGTCCAGCAGCGAGGCGCGGGCATAGATCGCCAGCCTCTCGCGCGCGGCGGCATCGGCCGTCACGAGGGGCGGGACGGCGCGCTCCGTCACGGGGCGCAGGTCGCCCAGCGACGGGCCGAAGAGCATGCACCAGTCCAGCGCGGAATCCCCCAGCGCCAGGTCGTCCCAATCCAGCACGCTCCACTCGCCGCCGGGCGTGACCAGCAGGTTGTTGAGCCACAGGTCGCCGTGCGTGGGCGCATCCGCCACCTGCGCGAACGCCGGCGCGGCGCGCACCGCCGCCTCCAGCGCCGCCACCTCGCCCCGCATCCACTCCAGCAGCGCCGCGGAGACGAACGGCGGCCGGTCCGGGGCAATGAACTCCAGGTCTTCCATGGCGCGCCGGTGGTAGGTGCGCAGGTACACGTCCGCACACGTCACCGGGTCGTCGGAAAGGTGGGCGGCCAGCTCGCGGTCGTGGTGCAGCCCGTCGATGCACCGCACCACCACCTCCGCCAGCCGCTCGTCCAGCGATTCCGGCGCGGCACCATCGATCCAGGGCGACAGGATGCCGACGTAGTCCGTCCCCGGCACCTCCACCCACGCCAGCGCGCGCGGGGCGTGGTATCGATCCGACATCATCTCCCGGATCGTCCAGAACCGCCGCAGCGCGTCGCGGATCTTCGGCTCGTTGGCCAGCTTGAGGTGCAGCCGCGCGCGCCCGTCCGTCACCTGGAACGAGCGGTTCACGAAGCCGCCCCAGTTCAGCACGTACTCCACCCGCAGCCGCGCGGCGTCCAGCCCCAGCTCCGCGGCGCGCGAGACGAGGTGCGCGTGAACGATTGCCTGAAAGCGGGCCAGGTCCATCGAAGGATTCGTCTGTGAGATTCCATGGCTCGCGGCTGGATCGGATGCGCGTGCAACCCTCGCCACGCCGCGGCACTCCAAAGGGTCATCCGCACGCCCACCCGCCGCCGGAGCCCCCCGTGAGAGCACCCGCCTGCCTGCTTCTGCTGCTGTCCTGCGCACCGATCGCCTCCGCGTCGGCGCAGGCGGCGGGACCTTCGGCGCTCCTGGCGGCCGACAGCCTGCGCGTGGTGGTGCAGGCGCTGGCCCACGACTCCCTGGCGGGGCGAGCCACGCCCAGCCCGGGGCTCACGAAGGCGGCGGAGTACCTGGCGGACGGGTTCCGGCGCGCGGGGCTGGTCCCCGGCGGGCCGGGAGAGTCGTTCCTGTGGAGCTATCCGCTCGCCGTGACGGCGCTGGAGCCCGGCCGCGCGTACATCCAGGCCGGCGGACAGCGCTGGATCTACGGCTACGACTGGCGCTGGTCCGGCGCCGCGGGGGCCCGTCCGCCCGTGGGCACCCTGCGCGGGCGGGTGCTCGTGGTGCGCGGCACGCTGGACTCGGCGGCCGTGGCGCGGCTTCCGCTACGCGGCCGCATCGTCATCTACGACATCGCGAAGACGGCGGACGGGCAGATCGACCGGAGCGCGTTCCGCAACGTCTTCGCCATGGTGGCGGGGGCGCCGCTGGCCATCCTGGTGGGCGGCGAGCGCCCCGACAGCGCGTGGGCCCGCATCCGAGCCGACAGTACGGCACACAAGCGGGCCGCGTTTCCCACCTGGCCCGACTACGCGCGCAGCTCGCCGCGCGCGGCCGACGCCATCGCCTTCCTTCCCTTTCTGGAGGTGCGCGACAGCCTGGTGCGCCCGTACCTGCGGCGGGAGATGCGGCCGCTCACGGGGAACGCGAGCTACGCGGAACTGGACGAGGAGGTGGAGATCGCGTTCGAGCGGCGGATGGAGCGGGTGGAGTGGGCGCCCAACGTGGTGGCCGTCCTCCCCGGCTCCGACCCCGCGCTGCGGCACGAGTACGTGCTGTTCTCCGCCCACGTGGACGGGCTGGGCGTGCAGCCGGGCGGCGGGCCCGACGCCATCCTGAACGGTGCCGACGACAACGCGTCGGGCACCGCCGTCATCCTTCAGCTGGCCCGCGCATTCGCCGCGCAGGGGCGTCCGCGCCGCTCCCTGGTGTTCGTGGCCACCAGCGGCGAGGAGATCGGGCTGATCGGGAGCCACTACCTGGCCTCGCGCATCCATCCGTGGAACGGGCGCGTGGTGGCCAACGTGAACATCGACATGGTGGGGAGCGCCAACGGCCGCCTCTTCGTCATCCGCTCCGACGACGAGCGGCTGCGCGCGGCGCAGGACGACGCGGCGGCGCGGGTCGCGGGGGCGCTGCGCATCCTGGGGCGGGCGGAGATCGAACGGGAGTGGCCGGGGCAGGGGCTGGGCTCGCGCTCGGACCACGTGAACTTCATCGCCGCGGGGATTCCGGCCATCCACCTCTTCACGGGCCTGACCGAGCGCTACCACGAAACCACGGACGACGCGGATTCGGTCGATTACGACGGGCTGGCTGCCGTGGCGGAGTTCGCCTGGTGGGTGGGGCGATCGCTGGCGTACTAAGGCCAGTGCGGGAAAGAGCTGATTTCTTCAGGGCGTGTTTCCGGACCTGTCTACATTTCAGACGCAAAGGTCAGTCATCCTGAGGGAGCGCCACACCCGACGTGAATCCACACAACCGCCTGCGCGCGACCGAAGGACCTTCTCTCCGCTCTCGGAGAAGCCAGTTCCCAGAATTGATCCAGCCCCACGGTTGTGCCGGCAAGGTCCTTCGGTCGCCGCCATAGATCCTGAAAAGGCAAGTACTTGTGCGGCGGCTCCCTCAGGATGACAGGTTCGCGGGATGGGGGTAGCAATCCCCTCCAGGAAATCATGAGGGGAATTCCGGATCGGTAGAATGCGCGGAGGACGGTCCCGGGAACCTGAGGCCCCGGTGGCGTGGTACACGTCGCCGGGTTTTGATCGCCTCCTTTCAGCCCGATCCCGCCATGCGCGTTCTCTCGCTGCTCGCGCTGTTGCTTCTTGCCTCACCCGCGCCGGCCGCGGCGCAGGGGATCGTGGTGCCGGTCCGCTGCCAGGGCGCGTGCACGCCCCGCGCGCTCTCTGTCGATTCCGTGCACGTGTGGGCCAACCTGGACCGCGGCCGGGCCGAGACCTACGTGAACCACGTCTTCAGCAACGAGACGGATGGGGAAATCGACGCCGCGTTCTTCTTTCCCCTGCCGCCGGATGCGGTCATCGAGCGGGTGACGGTC
>DASQBH010001637.1:0-2028 GCA_035635315.1 Longimicrobium sp. | reverse complement strand
GCGGAGGCCCAAAGATACGTGAAAGCAGGTGGTTGCGCACAGGGTGCTTACGTGCGGTAGCTGTCGCGTGTCAGCTGCTGATCGGCAGAGGGCGGATGGATGTGGGGGACAAGGCCGGCGGGCCTGAGGCGAGGGTTGCTCAGTCTTCGGGGTCCGGCCAGAACAGCCCGAAGTCGGTGACCAGGCACACGGCGGCACCGGATTCGTCCAGGCCCCACCAGGAGGGGTACGCACCATCGCCCCATCCGGAGCTGAAGGCGATGACGTTGGCCCCCGTTCCCGGATCGAGCACGTAGTCCATCCACGACCATGTGGACACGTACGTCTTTTCCATCAGCTCGACGAGGTCCTCACTGTACCCGTTCTCCGGCGTGGAGCGTTCGACCAGGGGCTTCACGACCGAGGCATCCATGAAGCACCCGGTCCCCGCGTCCACGCCGTACCCGAAGAACTCGTTCTCCCCGAGCGTCGACGTGTCCTGCCCCGGGAGCAGCGCCATCTCCCATCCCACCGGCCGCGGGTCGGCAAAGCGCAGGATAGCGTACGCCACGCGCTGGTCGCCGTTGGTTCGGCGGGCGACGTTCACCAGCACCGGGTAGCGCCCCGGCGGCACGCTACGCGTGAACGGCGCGTCTTCGTCGGCCATGAACGGATCGCAGGCGACGATCCGTCCCGTCGGCAGCACCAGATTCCCCAGCGCATGCAGCGCAAGGCTCAGGCTCTCGCCGTCCGGCGCGACCCGGGTTCCTTCCACGAGCGCATCGCTCAAGTCGGTCATCGCGTTTCTTCTGAAAGGTCCGCAGCAGGCGCCGGAATACGTTGAGCACCTCGGCCAGGTCGGCGTCAGGCCCGCGGCGGTTTTGCAGGGGTGGGGTGGCTGATGGCGCCCAGGCTCTTGCGCGGTTACCGCGTCATTCCGAGGCAGCGGAAACGCGCTGAGTCGCGGCGCGCTCGGGATGATGGGTGCGAAGCCAGTCCCGCGCCGCTTCCTGGATGGCCCGCACAGCCGGGTAGCCTCCCCAGCCATACTCGTTGTACTTCGCCACCAGTTCCTCGGCCGGTGCCGTGGCGAGCCAAGCCACGACGAGCCGCGACATGTCTCCATAGATCGTGTTCATATCCGCGAACTCGCCCCCACTCCGTGTGGGAACGCGCCGAAGATGCTCCTCGAACACGTCCTGCTTGATGAAGATCGGGCCGCGGCTCATCGCATTGCTCCTGAAGTCGAGCTCAGCCGAGCAGTGTCAAATCTCCTTGGGCCACTCACCGTCGAAGGCGACGACGCGGGCAAAGGCGGCTTCGCCACCCTGGAACTTCCAGGGGAAGCAGCCGATGATCAGGCGGCGGTTCTGCAGGGCCGGGTGGCTGATGTCGCCGCCCAGGTTCTCGATGTGCATGCAGTTCTTGTCGAACAGCTTGTTGTGCGTGAGCTGGTAGTCCTCGTCCGGAAACAGCTTGGCCACCGCCTCGGGGCCGCCGAACTTCTTCTCGGCCGCGGCGCGCACGCGGTCGCAGTGGCCGTGCATCCCCTTGCCCAGGAACCGGCCGATGGGCAGGTCCATGGGGTGGTCCGTCGACACCACGTCCACGCCCCAGATGTGGATCTCCTTTTCCAGCAGCCACGGCACCATGTCGGGGTGCGCGCCGGGGTGCATGTGGATGTACTTCTCCTCGTCCGCCTCGTCGCCCCACTGCGCGTAGCGGTGCCAGCCCGTGTGCAGCAGCACGATGTCGCCCTTCTTGACCTCCACGCGCGACTCGATCATCTCCGGCGTGTACACCCCCAGCTCGTCCATCTCGTCGCTCAGGTTCACGATCACGCCGGGGCCGCACAGCCACTCCATGGGGATCTGGTCGATGGTCATCCCCCTGGTGACGAAGTGGCGCGGCGCGTCCAGGTGCGTGCCCATGTGGTTGGACGTCTGGATGTACTGCGCGTTCACGCCGTGCTCGACTTTCCGCTTGATGTACTTCACCTCGAACGGCGGATAGTACGGCCAGAAGAAGCTGTCCTGGTTGAGCGGCTGC
>DASQBH010001636.1:0-4208 GCA_035635315.1 Longimicrobium sp. | reverse complement strand
GCTCCCTCAGGAAGTCAAAGCTCTTCCTACGGAAATCCGTATAAACGACGAAGGGGCGAGGATCGCGTTCGATCCTCGCCCCTTCCGTCGTTCCGGCGTGCGCGGCGGCTCAGGCCGGGCCCGGGCGAATCACGCCGCGGTGCGCCAGCAGGCGGTACAGCAGGTCCGCCGCGATCACGTAGACGTATCCCACCGCGACGGCAAAGACGCTGAGCCCCATCACCATCGGGATGGCGTCGGTCCCGCCGCCCCGCACGGTGACCAGCAGCAGCCAGAACAGCACGAAGGGACACAGGAAGAGGAGCGGCGCCCGCCAGGCGGCGCGCTCCACCTCCGCCGCCGTGCGGTCCCGGGCCCACGCGGCGAACGCCGCCGCGAACACCAGGTACGGCGCCAGCCCCGCCACGGCCGACCCCACCAGCACCTGCGCGATGCCGTCGATCGGGTCGCGCTCCACGCGCAGCAGCGGGTACGCCAGCACGGGAACGATCACGGGCGCCGCCAGCGCCCAGCGGACAAAGACACGAGCCGTCATCATCCACCTCCTTTCGCCGTCTCCCGACCGCGCGGACCGATCCTGCCGGTCCGCGCAACCATCATACCCCGTCCGTGGCCGCGCCGGAAGACGCGTCGGCGGTGTCCTCCGGATCGACGCGGCTGCGGCGGCGGGCGCGAAAAAAGGCGCGCAGCACCTCGCCGGCCTCGTCGGCCAGCACGCCGGTGGTGAGCTGCACGCGGTGGTTGAGGCGCGGGTGCTGCACCAGGTTGGCCAGCGAGCCGCTCATCCCCGCCTTGGGATCGTGCGCGGCAAAGACCAGGCGCGGGATGCGCGCCAGCACGATGGCGCCGGAGCACATGGCGCACGGCTCCAGCGTGACGTACAGCGTGCACTCCAGCAGCCGCCACTCGCCCACGGCGGCGGCGGCGCGGCGGATGGCGACCATCTCTGCGTGGGCGCTGGGGTCCTGCAGCGTGTGGGTAAGGTTGTGGCCCATGCTCACCAGCGCCCCCGCGCGCACCACGACGGCGCCCACCGGCACCTCGCCCAGCGCCGCGGCGGCGGCCGCCTGCTCCAGCGCCACCCGCATCCACCGCTCGTCTTCGTCCCGCGTGTCGTGGTCCGTCGTCATACCGGGGGTGATGAACGAAAAAGGGACCCCGGCGCGTGCCAGGGTCCCCGTCCGGTGCGGCATGCCGCCACTCAGTGCGCCGCGCCGGTGACGATGGCTTCGGTCTGCGCCCGGGTAAAGCGGCGGTGCAGCCCCGTCACGCGGCCCAGCACGGTGAAGTCGTTGTGCTCGTGCACCAGGATGGGCGCGTAGTTGGGGTTGGCCGGCTCCAGCACCACCTTGCCGCCGTTGGCAAAGTAGCGCTTGACCGTGGCGTCGCCGTCCACCCGCGCGGCCACCACCTCGCCGTTCTCGATCTCGGACTCGTCGGCGGGCTCCACGATCACCAGGTCGCCTTCCACGATGCCCATGGCGTTCATGCTGTCGCCCTTGACCTCGAGCATGAAGGCGTCGGCGCTGCCCACCAGCTTGCGGTCCAGCTCGAACTCCTCGCGCACGTCGTCGCGCAGCAGCGCGGGGGCGCCGGCGGCGATGCGGCCGTAGCAGGGCACGTTCAGCACGCCCGGGGCAAGGTTCATCCCCAGGATCTTCACGCCGCGGCTCCGAGACGCGTCACGCTCGATGAACCCCTTGTCGGCGAGCGACTGGAGGTGCTCCGAGACGGTCTTGGTGCTCTTGATCCCGAACCGTTTGCCGATCTCGCGAATGCTCGGCTGGTACGTGTTGTCCTTGAGGTAGTCCACAAGGTAGTTCAGGATCCTGCGCTCGATCTTGGAAAGCGCCTCAGGCATGGCTGCCTCCGCGGTTGACGAGGGTTACTGCCTCCCCGGTGTGATATAGGGATCTGGAAGTCGGTTTGCTGCGAAGGCCCGTCCGGAGGGAACGACAAGCGGGAGCCACAGTTGCTGCGCACCCCCGCACATCCACCCCTCAAGTTGTTTCCCCGCCGCACCCTGCGCTCCGGCACGCCACGAGGAAACAGGCTGCGTCTGTTTCCTCGTTACCTGGCCTCATCGCGCAACTTAGGCGCCGCCCCGGCCGAAGTCAACATTTGTGTACGGCAGCGGACCTACACGCCCCCTTGCGGGGGTGGGAGACCTCCCTACACGGGGGTCCCCGCCGCCAGCCGTTCCCGCGCCCGGTCAATCCTGCGCAGCGCCCCTTCACGCCCCAGAAGGTACACCACGTGGTCGATTCCCGGGCTGGCGGACGACCCCGTGAGCGCCACCCGCAGCGGCTGCGCCACCTTGCCGAAGCCCACGCCCAGCCCCTCGGCCGCGGCGCGCAGGGCGGGCTCGATCCCCTCCAGCGTCCACGGCTCCAGCGCCTGCAGCGCCCCCCGCACGGCACCCAGCCGCTCGGCGGTGAGCGGGTCCTTCCACTGTTTCGCGACGGAATCCGCGTCGTACTCCACCTCGTCGGCCAGGTACACGCGCGCCATCCTGGGGATCTCGTTCACGCTGCGCGCGCGCACCTTGAGCAGCTCCAGCAGGTGCAGCAGCCACTCCCGCCGCGCCTGCACCTCCGCCTCCGTGATCAGCCCCTCCTGCACCAGCAGCGGGGCGACGAGAGGGAGCAGCTCCTCCGCGGGCTTCTTTTCCAGGTACCGCCCGTTCATCCAGAACAGCTTCTCGGTGTCGAACACCGCGCTCTTCTTGTTGATGCGCTCCAGCGAGAACGTCTCCACCAGCTCCTGCACGTCCATCACCTCGCGCTCGTCGCCGGGGTTCCACCCCAGAAGCGCCAGGAAGTTGAAGAGCGCCTCCGGAAGCACGCCCAGCTGCGCGTAGTCGCCCACTGCGGTGGCGCCGTGACGCTTGCTGAGCTTCTTGCCGTCGGAGCCCAGGATCATGGGCAGGTGGCCGAACGCCGGCACGGGCGCGCCCAGCGCCTGGTAGAGCAGGATCTGCTTGGGCGTGTTGGGGATGTGGTCGTCGCCGCGGATGACGTGGGTGATGCGCATGTCGATGTCGTCAGACACCACGGCCAGGTTGTAGATGGGCGTGCCGTCCGTGCGCAGGATGATGAAGTCCTCGAGGCTGGCGTTCTCGAAGCGCGTCTCCCCGTGGACGATGTCGTCCCACTGCGTGGCTCCCTCGGGAACGCGAAAGCGGATGGTGTGCGGCTCGCCGGCGGCGGCGCGGGCGTCGCTCTCCGCCCGCGGAATGGCACGGCACTTCTGGTCGTAGCGGTACTCGTGCTGCAGCTGCTCGCGCTTGGCGGCCAGCTCCTCCGGCGTGCAGAAGCAGCGGTACGCGCTGCCCTCGGCCAGCATGCGCCGGGCGTCGGCCTGGTGGCGCGGCAGGCCGTCGGCCTGGTGCACGGGGCCCTCGTCCCAGTTGAGGCCCACCCACGTCATGCCGTCCAGGATGGTGCGCGTGCTGGCCTCGTTGCTGCGCTCGCGGTCGGTGTCCTCTATGCGCAGCACGAACACGCCGCCCGTCTTTCGCGCAAAGAGCCAGTTGAACAGCGCCGTGCGGGCGCCGCCCACGTGCAGGTAGCCGGTGGGGCTGGGGGCAAAGCGAACGCGGATGGGATCGGACATCGTCGGTCGATTTCGGTCTGTCGGAACGCCGCGGGATGGGCGGCGGTGTCGGTCATTGATCTGGACTGACAAACTATCGCCGGAATGCTGAATCGGACCAGTGCGTGACCCGACGAACCTCTCCCCCCCCCCGACTTCGCCGCTCGTTCCTCGCGATGCCGGGCGACGTCGGAGACTGGCGAAGTGCTTCACCCCTGGCGTTCGTGCTGATCGACCGGCCGCGTCTGCGACGCGGAGGCCCTCTCCCCCGCCGTCTTCGCCGCTCGTTCCTCGCGGCTCGCGGCGACCCCTCCCCCAAACTGCGGGGGAGGGGTTGTGCGGAAAGCCGCGGGGCTCGCCGACGGGTTTCGAGCTGCGTCCGCGCGCTGCCCCTCGCCCGGCCCCTCCCCGCTCGTTCCTCGCGGAGAGGGGGGAATTCGATCGCGCTTCGGCAAGGTGCGTCGCACCTCCCTCCCCCGCGCAGTTTGCGGGAGAGGGGCCGGGGGTGAGGGGTCCGCGCGAAGCGCGACGCCGTAAAACTCTGCCGTTGTTCGATCCCTGATCGAAGCGCGGTCGAAGGTCTCCCCTCCCCTCGCGCAGTTTGCGAGGGGAGG
>DASQBH010001635.1:0-4248 GCA_035635315.1 Longimicrobium sp. | reverse complement strand
ATTCCCGCTGGGGGCCCTCACCCGCTCGCTCAGGCTCGCACCCTCTCCCGCAAGCGGGAGAGGGTATAAACGTCGCACAGGATTGACCAGCGTTTCCTGTCCCCTATCCCCTGTTCCCTGCCCCAATGCACCCGCCCACGCACCTCGAGTACGACTGGTACCCGCGCGGCATCCCGGGAAACGTGTCGCTGGGAGAGGACGTGTACCTCGACAGCGCGTACGGCTTTGCGGCGTTCCACTCGGAGCGGGAGCCGGGGGCGGTGCTGGGGGACGCGTGCGGCGCGTACGACCGCGCCACGCTGGTCGTCGGACCCGAGGGAGAGGTGACGGTGGGGGCTTACACGGTGCTGAACGGCGTGTACCTGGTCTGCAGCCGGCGGATTTCCATCGGCGCGCACTGCCTGCTGGCGTGGGGCGCGGTGCTGACGGACTCGTGGAGCCCGGCCCACATGCCGCCCGCCGCCCGCCGGGCCGCGGTGCGCGCGGCGGCGGCGGACCCGCGGCGCATCTTTCCCGCGGCCGGCGAGCCGCGCCCGCTGACGGTGGAGGACAACGTGTGGGTGGGGTTCGATTCCGTGATCCTTCCCGGCGTGACGCTGGGGCGCGGGTGTGTGATCGGCTGCAAGACCGTCGTCGACGCCGACGTCCCACCGTACGCGGTGGTCGTCGGCAGTCCCGCGCGCGTCCTGCGCTACCTGGATCCCGACGACACCGACGACGTTCGCCGGCAGGCGCTGGTGGAGCGCGCCCGCGCGTGACGGACGGCACGCTGCGCATCGTCGTCCTGGGGTACGTGGTGCGCGGGCCCATCGGCGGGATGGCCTGGCACCACCTGCAGTACGTGCTGGGCCTGCTGCGGCTGGGGCACGACGCATGGTTCGTGGAGGACAGCGACGACTACCCGGGGTGCTACGACCCGTCGCGCCACGTGGTGGACACGGATCCCTCCTACGGGCTGGCGTTCGCCGCGGACGCGTTCGGGCGGCTGGGGATGGCGGAGCGCTGGGCCTACCACGACGCGCACGGCGGCGGATGGAGGGGGCCGGCGGCGGATCGCATCGTCGGCATCTGCCGGAGCGCGGACCTGGTCCTCAACCTCTCCGGCGTCAACCCGCTGCGGCCCTGGCTGATGGACGCGCCGCGGCGCGCGCTGGTGGACACGGACCCGCTGTTCACCCAGTTGCGCCACCTGCAGGACGAGGAGGCCCGGGCCGCGGCGGCCCTGCACACGCACTTCTTCTCCTTTGGCGAGGGGATCGCGCGCGGCAGCGCCTGCGTGCCGGACGACGGCTTCGCCTGGCGGCCCACGCGGCAGCCGATCGTGCTGGACGCGTGGCCGGTCACTCCGGGGCCGCCAGACGGGCGCTTCACCACCGTGATGCAGTGGGACAGCTACCCCGCCCGCGAGCACGGCGGCCGCCGCTACGGGATGAAGAGCGAATCGTTCGCGCCGTACGCGGACCTGCCGGCGCGGACGGGCCGCGGGTTCGAGATCGCGCTCGGCAGCGAGTCCGCGCCGCGCGACCGGCTGCGGGAGCAAGGGTGGATGCTGCGCGACCCGCTGGAGGTCACGCGCGACCCGTGGACGTACCAGCGCTACCTGCGGGATTCAAAGGCGGAGTTCAGCGTGGCCAAGCACGGCTACGTGGCCGCGCGCAGCGGGTGGTTCAGCGAGCGCACGGCGGCGTACCTGGCCAGCGGACGCCCGGCCCTGGTGCAGGACACCGGCTTTTCCGCCTGGCTGCCGACCGGCACCGGCCTCCTCACCTTCTCGTCGCCGGACGAAGCCGCCGCGGGTGTGGAGGAGATCGACCGCCGCTACGCCTTCCACTGCCGCGCCGCCCGCGAGGTGGCCGAGGGGTTCTTCGATTCCGGAGCGGTGCTGGAGCGGCTGCTGGGGGGGATCACCTGAAGGTGCACGTGCTTCATCCCATCAATGGAGGTGACATCATGTCCGACTCACCACAGGCGAGCCAGGAAGGTTCGGACGAGGCGATCATCCGCACCCTGGTAGGCAGCCTCTTTCGCGCGGAGAACGGGAAACCCGACGAAGGTGACGCAGCGCCGGACGATGTCCTGGCGCAGGATTACCTCCCCATCACGCGAAAGAACGGCCGGAGGGACGAAAGCCGCCAGGTCACGCTGGACAAGATCGCGAATGCGTCCAGATCGCTCACGCGCCACGTGGACCCGAAGAAAATCAAAGTCGAGCTGTTCATGGAGGGCCGTGTCGCAATCGCGCACACCCAGCTGCCCACGACGGATCCGACCAGGACGCCACCGGACCAGGAGTTCAGCAACATGCACGTGTTCCTCAAGCGGGACGGCGGGTGGAAGTGCGTCGCCTGGCAGGTGACCGAAGTCACGGACTAACACGGGAGATCATGCAACCGCTCTCCCTCGACCTCGTCATCTGCACGTACGACAACGCGGCGCTGCTGGAGCGGACGCTGGAGGCGATGTCGCGGCTGCGGGTGCCGGCGGAGGTGCGGTGCAGGGTGCTGGTGGTGGACAACAACTGCACGGACGACACGCCGGAGGTGGTGGAGCGATGGAGGGCGTCGTTTCCCCTGCCCCTCTCCACGGTGCGCGAGCCGCGGCAGGGGCTGACGCCGGCCCGCCTGCGCGGCGTGCTGAGCACGGACGGCGACTGGATCGCGTTCGTGGACGACGACTGCCTGCTGGCGGAGGACTGGGTGGAGCAGGCGGCGCGCTTCGCGGCGGAGCACCCGCAGTGCGGCGCGTTCGGCGGCCGGGTGATGCCCGAGTGGGAGGCGGAGCCGCCGCCGTACGTGCTGGCCCACCGCTACGCCTACGCGGCCAAGCAGCACGGCGACACCGCCCACCGGCGTCCCTGGCTGGCCGGCGCGGGGATGGTGGTGCGCAGGGCGGCGCTGCAGGCGTGCGGCTGGACGGACCGGCAGTTCCTGGAAGACCGCGCCGGCGGACGGCTGATCTCCGGCGGCGACGTGGAGATCGGGCTGCGGATCGCGGCGGGGCACGAGGTCTGGTACGTCCCGGAGTGCACGCTGCGGCACGTGATCCCCGCGCGGCGCATGACGCGGCCGTACCTGCGGCGCATCACCCGCGGTCTGGGCGCCAGCCGCCACCACGCCGCGGCGCTCACGTGGAAGCGCTCGTATCCGGCGTGGCTCCTCTGGTCCCTTGCCGGCGCCGCGGGATTTCTGGGGATGGGCATCCGCCAGCTCGTCCGCCCGCGCGCGGAGCTCGACGCGGCGCTTGCCTTCAGCCCGCTCCTCGGCTGGTGGGCGGCGATGGGGGAGATGCTGCGGATGGACGCGGGCGAGCGGCGCCTCCTCCTGGGGTGCGCCGCGGCACGCCGCCCGCCGCGCTGATTCCGCGGTGCTGACGCGGACGAGAGAGCCGTTTCTGCCTTCGCGTCAGCCGGCGGCGTCCGGGCCCCGGCCGGCCGTCCGCGGGCCGAAGACCCGGCGGAAGCGCGACGACCAGGACAGCGCCTTCGCCCGGAGGAAGGGCCGTTTCCACCAGGGGGGCGTTCCGGGCGCGTAGCCCAGCCGCTCCGCCAGGCGGCCCGTGCAGGCCGTCGCCACCTCCCGCTCGCCGGGGGTGAGGATGGCCGCCCGCTCGCCGGGGGACACCGAGACCCCGTCGCTGAAGAACGCGCTGTTGGTGCCCACCGGCATTCCCACCACGGTGGGGCTCAGCAGCGCCGGGAGCGGCTCGATCTCCAGGAACGCGGCCACGCGGGCCATCACCTCTTCCGGCGCCGCAGCCAGGTCCTCGTACCTGACCAGGTGAAAGCGCTCCGGCGCCCGCCGCGACCACCGCAGCGCCGCCCGGTACGACGCCGCCAGGTCGCGCAGCACCGCCCGGGGCGCGGCGAACGAGCCGGACGCCCGCTCCTGCAGCCGCTTTTGCGACGCGAACACGGCCAGCGGGTCGCGGACGATGTGGAGCACCCTGGCGTCCGGGAACGCGGCCCACAGGCGGTCCAGATGGCGCTCGTTCGTCGGCGTCTTGTCCACCCACAGGCGCACCCGCGGGTCCGGCCCCCGCGTGCGCCACGCCCAGGCCAGCGCCACCGCCACGTGCGGCGCCATCTCTCCATGGTCGCGCCGCACGGCGGGGAGCCACGCCAGGAGCGCCCGCGCAAAGTCGACGTACGGCGAGCCGCCGGGGCCGCTGCGCCCCAGCAGCCAGTACGGCGCCGGCAGACCGGGGTTCGCCAGACGGCGGAGCCATTCCTGGCCCAGCGCGGGGAGCCGC
>DASQBH010001634.1:0-2563 GCA_035635315.1 Longimicrobium sp. | reverse complement strand
GGGACCAGCGGCTGGTCGAGCTGATCCGCCTCGCTGCAATGCCGTCGTGGAACGGTCGCGACGGCCACACCGGGATCTTCCCGTTCACGCCCGAAGACGGCACGCTCATCTATCCGCTGCGCTGGTGCTGGGCGGCGAGGCCTCGTCCCTCGCCTGGGTGGACGAGCTGGTGAAGGCCGCACCGGAGTGCGCCGTCTTCAACCACTACGGGCCCACCGAGACCACCGTGGGCGCGCTCACCTTCCGGGTGACGGCCGACCGCCCCGACACCGGGTCGCGGACGCTGGTGCTGGGCCGCCCGCTCCCCAACTACCAGGTGTTCGTGGTGGACGCCGAGCTGGCCCCGGTGCCCGTGGGCGTCGCGGGCGAGCTGCTGATCGGCGGCGCCGGGGTGGCGCGCGGCTACCTGGGCCGGCCGGAGCTCACGGCGGAGCGCTTCATCCGCAGCCCCTTTGGCGAAGGCCGCCTGTACCGCACCGGCGACCGCTGCCGCATGCTGCCGGACGGGAACGTGGAGTTCCTGGGGCGCATGGACGACCAGGTGAAGATCCGCGGCTTTCGCGTGGAGCCGGGCGAGGTGGCCGCGATGCTGGCCGCGCACGGCGGCGTGGACGAGGCCGTGGTGGTGGCCCGCGACGACGCGGGCACGGGCGAGCTTCAGCTGGTGGCGTACGTGGTGGGAGGGGCGGGGGAGGCCGAGCTGCGCGAGCACCTGGGGCGCACCCTTCCCGAGCACATGATCCCGTCCGCGTTCGTCACGCTGCCCAGGATGCCGCTGAACGCCAACGGCAAGGTGGACCGCGCGGCGCTCCCCGCGCCCGTGGCGGCGGCCCAGAAGCGCTTCGTGGCGCCGCGCACGCCGGTGGAGGAGGTGCTGGCCGGGATCTTTTGCCAGGTGCTCAAGATCGACCAGGTGAGCGTGTTCGACTCCTTCTTCGACCTGGGCGGGCACTCGCTCAAGGTCACCCGCGTGGGCGCCCGCGCCCGCGCCGTGCTGGGCGTGGCCCTCAAGCCCCGCGACCTGTTCGAGAACGACAGCGTGGCAAAGCTGGCCGCGCGGGTGGAGGAGATCCGCAGCCTGGAGACGGGGATCGCGCCCCCGGTGCTCCCCGGGCCCGAGGCCGCCGTGGAGGTGGTGGATCCGTACGTGGCGCCGCGCACCCCGGTGGAAGAGGTGCTGGCCGGGATCTTTGCCGAGGTGCTCAAGGTGGAGCGCGTGAGCATCCACGACTCCTTCTTCGACCTGGGCGGCCACTCGCTCAAGGCCACCCGCGTGGCGGGCCGCGCCCGCGCCGTCCTGGGCACCGCGCTCAAGCCGCGCGACCTGTTCGAGGCGCGCACCGTGGCAAAGCTGGCCGAGCGGGTGGAGGCGATCCGCCGCAAGCAGCTGGGGCTGCTTCCCCCCGTGACCCCGGTGGAGCGCACGGGGGCGATGAAGCTTTCCTTTGCCCAGGAGCGGCTGTGGTTCCTGGACCAGATGCAGCCGGGAAGCACCGCCTACGTGCGCCCGCTGGCCATGCGCCTGCGCGGCGAGCTGGACACCGCCGCCATGCAGCGCGCGCTGGCCGAGGTGGTGCGGCGCCACGAGACGCTGCGCACCGTGTTCGTGGAGCTGGGCGGCGCCCCCGTGCAGGTGATCCAGCCCGCCGGCGCCTTCACCGTCCCCGTGGCCGACATCTCGGCGCTGGAGGGGGCGGAGCGCGAGGCCGAGGCCGCGCGGCAGCTGGCCGAGGAGGGGGTGCGGCCGTTCGACCTGGCCACCGGCCCGCTCTTTCGCGCGCGGCTGCTGCGGCTGGACGCGCACGACCACGTGCTGATGCTCTCGCTGCACCACATCCTGAGCGACGCGTGGAGCCTGGGCGTGCTCTTTGGCGAGATGACGGCGCTGTACGCCGCGTTCGTTGAGGGTCGCCCCTCGCCGCTCGCCCCGCTCACGGTGCAGTACGCCGACTACGCCGCGTGGCAGCGCGAGCACGTGGCGGGCGAGGTGCTGGAGAAGCAGCTGGCCTGGTGGAAGGGGCGGCTGGAGGGCGCGCCCGCGCTGCTGGAGCTCCCCACCGACCACCCGCGCCCGGCGGTGCCCACGCACCGCGGCGCACACGAGCAGGCCACCTTTCCCCGCGAGGTGCTGGCCCGGCTGAACGAGCTGGCCCGCGCCGAGGGCGGCACCCTGTACATGGTGCTGGTGGCCGCCTTCGGGGTGCTGCTCTCCCGGTACGCGGGGACGGACGACGTGGTGGTGGGCAGCCCCATCGCGGGGCGCACCAGTGACGAGGTGGAGGGGCTCATCGGCTTCTTCATCAACACGCTGGCGCTGCGTACCGACCTGTCGGGCGACCCCACCTTTCGCGAGGTCGTTCGCCGGGTGCGCGAGATGACGCTGGCCGCGTACGAGCACCAGGACCTCCCCTTCGAAAAGGTGGTGGAGGCGCTGGCCCCCGAGCGCTCGCTGGCCCACTCGCCCCTCTTCCAGGTGATGTTCACCCTGGCCAACGCCATGGAGAAGTCCACCGGCCTGGGGCTTCCCGGGCTGCAGGTGGACTACCTGGGGCAGGACACGGGG
>DASQBH010001633.1:0-2283 GCA_035635315.1 Longimicrobium sp. | reverse complement strand
CCGATTGCTCCCGTTCGAGAGCGCGCAAAGTGCGCCCCGGGGCGGGGATGGGCAAGGGCACGGCGGGCGATGTAGATTCCCCCGTCCGCATCTTCCCCGACCCGATCGACCCGACGTCCGATGGCCACCGCCGAGACCGAGCTGCTGATCCGCACCCGCCGCGACCTGCACCGCCACCCCGAGCTGGGATTCAACGAGCACCGCACCGCCGGCATTGCCGCCGAGCGGCTGCGCGCCGCGGGCTACGAGGTGCAGACCGGGCTGGCGGTGACGGGCGTGGTGGGCACGCTGCGCGGCGGCGACGGCGACGGCCCCACGCTGCTGCTGCGCGCCGACATGGACGCGCTCCCCATCACCGAGGAGTGCGGCCACGACTTCGTCTCCGGCACCGAAGGGGTGATGCACGCCTGCGGGCACGACGCGCACGTGGCCGTCGGACTGGCCGTGGCGGAGCGGCTGGCGCGCTCGCGCAACCAGTGGCGCGGCACGGTGAAGTACATGTTCCAGCCGGCGGAGGAGGGACTGGGCGGGGCGATGGGGATGATCGAGGCCGGCGTGCTGGACGGCGTGGATGCCGCGCTGGGGCTGCACGTGTGGCTGGGGCTGCCCAGCGGGGTTGTCGGCGTCGTTCCCGGGCCGCAGATGGCGGGGGCGATCGAGTGGTCGGTGGAGGTCAAGGGGCGTGGCGGGCACGGCGCCATGCCGCACGAGACGATCGATGCGCTGTACGCCGCCAGCCAGATCGTCGTGGCGCTGCAGAGCATCGTCTCACGCACGGCGCCGCCGCTGGAGCCGGCGGTGGTCACCGTCGCCAGCTTTCACGCGGGGTCGGCGCACAACGTGATCGCGGAATCGGCGAAGCTCACCGGAACGGTGCGCGCCTTCGATCCCGCGCTGCTGCAGGAGCTTCCCAGGCACGTGGAGCGGGTGATCGCCGGCGTCTGCGCGGCGCTGGGGACGACCTACGACTACCGCTGGCGGTGGGAGGGTCCGCCCACGGTCAACGATCCACGCATCGCGCAGGTCGTCGCGCGCGAGGCGGAGCGCATCGTGGGTGCGGATCGCGTGCGCACCGACCCGGACGTGCGGACGATGGCCGCGGAGGATTTTGGCGACGTGCTGAAGCGCGTTCCCGGCTGCTACTTCTTCGTCGGCGGGCGCAGCGAGGAGCTGGGGATGACGCACCCGCACCACTCGCCGCGCTTCGACCTGTGCGAAGACTGCATGCCCATCGCCGTGGACGTGCTCGAAGCCGCCGCCCTCGCCGTGCTGAACGGCGGCTGACGGCGGCGCGTGCTGGCCGTGGAAGGGCCTCGGTCAGGACAGGATCAGAAGAAAGTGGGCCTTCCTGATAGGTGTCGCCAAACCCACGGGAACAGTCATCCTGAGGGAGGCGCCGCACCGCAACCTGTTTGCACTACATTGTTTGGCGCCGACCGAAGGACCTTGCCGGCAGAACCGCGGGGCCAGGTTTCTGCGCGGGGCCTTTGCCCCTCGTGAGCGGAGAGAAGGTCCTTCGGTCGCGCGCAAACAATTGGGATGCTTATCGTTGCGCGCGAGCGGTCCCTCAGGATGACCTTGCTGGATTCGTGGGCGGAGAGGTTCCGCAACACCCTCTCCCGAAGCCAACGCCGTTTTCAGAAATCCCTCGATCTACATCGGCCAGTCGCCCGCCAGCTCCACCTCGCACAGCTCCGACGGGCAGTGCGGATCGTCGCGGTCGACGACGACGTACAGCGTGCCGGGCCGCGGACCGCGCGCCACGCCCTCTACCTTGCCGTCGAAGCGCCGGCCGTCCGCATCCTCCAGCACCGCGAAGCGCGCCGCGCCGTCCGCATCGATGATCCCCGCGGCCGAGCCGGCGACCGGCCCGTCGTCCACCGCGTTGGGCGAGGCCTCCGCCGTGGCGGTGTAGATGAGCGCGTCGCCGAACGCCGCCGCGTCGGTAAAGCCCAGGGGACACCCGTCGATCGTCCCCAGGTCGTAGGCGGCGATGAAATCGGCGGATGGAGGCGGATGCGCGGCGGGGTCGGCCAGGTGCGCGCGAAGGGCGGCCCAGCCCACCTCGCAAACAGCATCCACCGGCCCTCGATCATCCCCCGGCGCGCCGTTGCCGCGGTTCAGCAGCACGATGCGGCCGCCGCGCCACGCCGCCCCCTCCACGTTCAGCTCGCTCCCCGCGAACTCCGCCGCCTCCCGTAGCCGCGCGTAGAAGCCGGCCGCCTCGCGCAGCTCGACTCGCGCATCCGCATCCCCCAGCCGCTCCGCCAGCAGCACCCGCTC
>DASQBH010001632.1:0-2027 GCA_035635315.1 Longimicrobium sp. | reverse complement strand
AGGCGGTTGGCGCGGTCGTCCAGCTCCGCGTACGTCATCCGCCCGCCGTCCCACGCCAGCGCCACGGCCTGCGGCGCGGCGGCGGCGGCCTGCGCGAAGAGCGCATCCACCGTGGCGCGGGGGAACCCGGGCGCGGCGCCTTCGCCCAGCGCGAGCAGGCGGGCGCGCTCCGCCTCGCCGAGCAGTTCCAGCTCCGAGAGCCGCAGTTCCGCGTCCGCGGCGACCTGCTCCAGCACCCGGGCCACGTGGCCAAGCATCCGCACGATCGTGCCGCGCTCGAACAGGTCCGTGGCATAAGACAGCCCGCAGCGCAGACCGCGCTCCGTTTGCTCGACGGTCAGCGACAGGTCGAACTTGGCGTTGGCGAAACCCCCGTCGACGCGTTCGGTGCTCAGCTCCGCCAGGCCACTGGCCGAGTCCCGGGTGTCCTGCAGCGTGAACGACACCTGGAAGAAGGGCGCGTGGCTCAGGGACCGCTCCGGCTGAAGCTCCGCCACCAGCTTCTCGAAGGGCACCTCCTGGTTCTCGTACGCCCCCAGCACCACCTCGCGCACCCGGCCCAGCAGCTCACGGAAGCTCGGATCTCCGGACACGTCGGTGCGCAGCACCAGCGTGTTGACGAAGAAGCCGATCAGCCCCTCCACCTCGCTTCGCTCGCGCCCGGCGACCGGGGTGCCCACCACCACGTCCTCGCTCCCGCTGTACTTCGAGAGCAGCACCTGGAACGCGGAGAGCAGCACCATGTACAGCGTCGCGCCCTCCTGCCGGCCCAGCGCGCGCAGCCTCTCCAGCACCTCCGCCGGGAGCTGGACGCGCTCGTTCGCCCCCCGGTACGTCTTTACGGCCGGGCGGGGATGGTCCGTGGGCAGCTCCAGCAGCACGGGTGCGTTCGCGAGCCGCTCCCGCCAGTAGCCGAGCTGCTGCTCCAGCGCCTCGCCCTCCAGCTGCTCGCGCTGCCAGGCGGCGTAGTCGGCGTACTGCACCGGCAGCTCGGGGAGCGGAGACTCCCGCCCCTCGCGGTACGCCTCGTACAGCACCGAGAACTCGCGGGAAAGCACCCCCATGCTCCACTCGTCGCTGACGATGTGGTGCATCGAGAGCAGCAGGACGTGGTCGCCCTCACCCAGCCTCAGCAGCGACGCCCGGAAGAGCGGGCCCGTGGCGAGATCGAACGGCCGGGCCGCCTCTTCCCTGACGCGGCGCCGCATCTCGGCTTCCCGCTCCGCCTCGGGCAGCCGGGACAGATCGTCGGCCGCGAGCGTAAAGCCGCCGAAGGGCATGACCACCTGCACCGGAGCGCCGTCCACCTCCCGGAAGACGGTCCGCAGCGACTCGTGGCGCCGGACGATCTCACCCAGTGCGCGCTCCAGCGCCCGGATGTCGGGCGTTCCCCGCAGCCGGAGCGGCGCGGGCATGTTGTACGCGGTGCTCCCCGGCTCCAGGCGGTCCAGGAACCAGAGCCGCTCCTGCGCGAAGGAGAGTGGAGCTACGTCGCGATGGGCACGGGGTACGATGCTGAACGAGCGGACCCGGTTCTTGAGCCTCGCCTGGACGAGCGCGCGCTTGGCGGCAGAGAGCTCCGGGCGCGGAGACTCGACCATCTTATCCGAGGACATCTCAGGTTCCTGCAATGGGGTTGGACTCGACCAGCTGAGCGGCCTCGTCTTCGGACATGTCGGCGATGTCTTCGTAGAGCCTGCGCTCGATCTCTCCCGCCATGGCTTCCAGCGTCGGCATCGAGAACACGGTGCGGATCGAGATCCGCAGGTCGAGCGTGTCCCGGATGCGGGCCAGCAGGCGCATGATCAGCAGCGAGTGGCCGCCCAGGTCGAAGAAGCTGTCGTGCGCGCCCACCCGCTCCACGCCCAGCACCTCGGCCCAGATCTCCGCCAGCAGCTCTTCCGCCTCCGTCCGCGGCGCCACGTACCGGTCCGCTTCGGCCGTGTGCTCCGGCGCCGGCAGCGCCTTGCGGTCCAGCTTGCCGTTCGGAGTGAGCGGCAGCGCCTCCAGCGCCACGTACGCCGCCG
>DASQBH010001631.1:0-5100 GCA_035635315.1 Longimicrobium sp. | reverse complement strand
GCACCTGCGCGACGGCGCGCAACTGGGCTTTCACCCCGCCGGCGACGCGGCTGCAGCCGTGACGGCGCCCATCGACTTCAACAGCATGGACGCCGCCGCCTTCGCCATCCGTACCATGAGCGAGAAGGAGCTGCGCCGCCGGCTGGAGCTCGCCAAGACCGCCGCCGGCGTGGTGTGAAGGGCAGGGAGTAAAAACAGCTTTCACGCGGAGACGCGGAGAAAAAAAGTGAGAGGACGCGGAGGAAAACCCTCTGCGTCCTCTTTCTTTCTTACAGGTCGACTCCAGCCTGCCGGAGATGCTCAGCCGTTCGCTTCACCGGGTTCGTCTCTGTTCCTCTGGCTTTTGTCTGTTCCTCTGTACCTTTCGCTGTTGTTTTGTTGTTTTTACGGATTCGGTATAATCGCAAAAAGAAGAGGACGCGGAGGTAAACTCTCCGCGTCCTCTTTCTTTTCTCCGCGTCTCCGCGTGAAACCGCCGTTTTCCTACTGCCGGGGGCGCACCAGCCAGCCGTCCATTACGTCGATGACGGCCTGCGAGGGGCCGCGCTCGCGCTGCAGTCGCTCGGCCACCTGCTCGGCCTGCCGCATGGCGCGGATCAGGTTGCCGCCCAGCACCTTGCGCACGTCGTTGTCGCTGTAGCCGCGGCGCAGCAGCTCGGCGGTCAGGTTGGGGTAGCGCGACACGTCCTCCATCCCCACCGGCAGCGACGTCACGCCGTCGTAGTCCGACCCCAGCCCAACGTGGTCGATGCCGGCGACCTTCACCACGTGGTCGATGTGGTCCGCCAGCGTGGCCGTGGTCCCGCGCGGGACGGGGTTGTCCCGGCGCCACTGGTCGTAGGCGCGCTGGGCGGCCTGCGGATCGTTGGGATGCTGCTCGCGAAAGCGGCGCTGCACGTCGAACATCCCCCGCATCTGCCGCGCGGCCGTGGGCTCCACGAAGCCGGAGTAGAAGTTGATCATCACGATGCCGCCGTTCCCCTTGAGCATCGCCAGCACGTCGTCGGGCACGTTGCGCGGATGGTCCGCCAGCGCCCGCGCGGACGAGTGGGAGAAGATGACCGGCGCCGCGGACACGCCGATGGCGTCCTTCATCGTCTCCGCCGACACGTGGGACAGGTCCACCAGCATCCCCATCCGGTTCATCTCCCGCACCACCTCTTCCCCGAACCGCGTCAGCCCGCCGTGGCGTGCCGAATCCGTCGCCGCGTCGGCCCAGTCGATGGTGTTGGCGTGCGTGAGCGTCATGTAGCGCACGCCCAGCTCGTGGAACTGGCGCAGCACGTCCAGCGAGTTCTCCATCGCGTGCCCGCCCTCGATGCCGATGAGCGAGGCCACCTTCCCTTCTCGGTGGATGCGGACGATGTCGTCGGCGGTGCGGGCGAACTCCAGCCCGGGCGACGCGTCCGTCATCCGCTTGATGAGGCCGATCTGCGCCAGCGCGAACGCCGCCGCGCCGTTGCCGATGCGGTCCACCGGCACGTAGGCGGCCCAGAACACGCCGCCCACACCGCCGGCCTTGAGCCGCGGCACGTCGGTGTGCTGCTGCGGGAGGGCGCCGTCGGGGTTCATCGCCGACAGGTCGCCCTGCGCCTTTTCGCGGATCTCCCAGGGCAGGTCGTTGTGCCCGTCCACCAGGGGCGCGCTGGCGTGAATGCGGCGGGCGCGCTCCAGCAGCGCGTCGTCCTGGGCCGCGGCGGAGTGCGCCGCGGCCAGGGCGGCCGGCAGTGCGGCGGCCACGATCATCCGGTGCTTCATTCGATGGTGTGTCAGGAGGAAAGCGTCACTGCGGGACCATGCGGCGGAACACGGCCCCGGTGCGCAGGGCGAGGGTCTCGGAGCGGCCCACCCACTCCACCTCGGCCACCACGCGGCGCCGCTGCACGAAGTTGTCGGTCACCTCGGGCGCGGCGGCGAATTCGTCCGCCTGCGCGGGAGGGATCACCAGCAGCAGGTCCTCGCGCCGGGGCTCGCCGGTCGGGCCCCACTTGCAGACGGAGCCGCGGACGCTGCCGTCCTGGATGAGCGACGCCACCGAGCGCGGCGCCGTGTGTCCGGCCACGATGGTAAAGTTCTGCGGCGCCTCGCAGTACAGCTCGGTGCGCACGGTCTTGCCCACCGCCGCCTCGCCCTCCACCACCAGCCGCTCGAAGCCGGCGGTGCCGTACGCGTCCTCGGGCCCGGCGGCGGCCTTCTGCGGGTCGGTGGGGGCCACCTGGGTGGATCCCTCGGACTGCTTTTCCACCAGCGTCTCGTCGCGGGGCTCGGGCTTGTCGTCGCCGCCCAGGCCGTTGAGGAGCATCACCAGCGCCAGCGTGCCCACCACGCCGTACGCCACCAGCGCCCACGGCTTGCGCCAGGGCGGCGGCGGCGCGCGGCGCTCCACCCGCCTGCGGTCGTTGCCCCGGCGGTCGCCCGCGCGCGGCGGGTGCTGCGGTCCCTCCTCGGTCTGCTGCGACATGTGTTGCCCGGTGTGTGTTGTATCTGGAGAAACGGCCGGGTTTCCGAAGACGCCCGGCCGCCGGTCCGCGTTTGGATGCCCGCCGCGCCGGCGGGGTTGCGTCGGATGCATAGCGTCTCGGCCAGCCCCGAGTCCACCCCCACCCGGGCCGGCACCACCGGCCCACCCTCCCCCAAAACCCCTGGGGGAGGGTTGAGGAGGTCCCTGCCGTACCTTTCGTACCCTTACCGCCCTACTCCCGCCCCCCCCACCGCCGCGGGCGGCCTGGCCGGCAGCGTCAGCCGGAACGTGGTGCCCACGCCGACCGTCGAGCTCAGGTCCAGCGCGCCGCCCAGGATCGCGGCCAGGCGCCGGGAGATCGGCAGCCCCAGGCCGGTGCCTTCGCGCGAGGTGGCCAGGTTGTCGCCCCGGCCCAGCTGCACGAACTCGTCCCAGATGCGCGCCTGGTCCTCGTCGGGAATGCCGGGGCCGCCGTCGGTCACCTCGATCACCATCCCCCCGGCGCGCCCGGGCGACAGGTGCACCCACACGGGCGACCCCGCGCCGAACTTGATGGCGTTGGAGATCAGGTTCATCAAGATCTGCCGCAGCCGCCGCGGGTCCGTGCGGATGACGGGGACGTCGCCGTGGCGGATGAGGCGCAGCTCCGTGCGCGTGCCCTCGGCCAGCGGGCCCAGGTTGTCGAACAGCTCCTCCACCAGCTCCGCCGCGTGCACCTCCTCGGCCAGCACCTCGGGACGGCCGGTCTCCAGCCGCGAGATGTCGAGGACGTCGTTCACCAGCTCGCGCAGGTGGCGGGCGGCGCGCTGCGAGCGCTCCACCGCCAGCTCCTGCTGCTCGTTCAGCGAGCCGTACACCTCGGCCAGCAGCAGGTCGTTGTACCCCATCACCGCGTTGATGGGAGTGCGCAGCTCGTGGCTCATGGCCGCGTAGAAGCGGTTGCGCGCGCCCAGGGCGATCTGCAGCTCGCGGGTGCGGCGCTCCAGCTGCTGGTTGGCGCTCAGCAGGTGGTCCTGCCCCGCGTGCAGCTCCTCCGTCATGGCCAGGAGCTCCTCGTTCTGCGCCTGCACCTCCTCGTTCTGCCCCTGCAGCTGGCGCGAGAGGCGCTCGTTCTCGCGGAACTCGCGCTCCAGCTCGTCCAGCGCCCGCGCCAGCCGCGCCTTTTCCTTGGCCAGCTGCCGCTGCGTGTTGGCCTGCTCGGTGTTGGCGCTGGCCAGCTCCTCCAGCATCTGGTCAAAGCGGGGGTCGCGCGGCGCCTCCACCAGCCACATGCGCACCCCCTCGTCGTCGCAGACGGGGTAGAAGGAGTGCGGATGCAGGGTGTCGCGCCCCTCCAGCATGAGCTCCCACGCGCCGCCGCAGCCGCCCTCGTCCGCGGGATCCGCGTTGGGGTCGAAGGGCGCGCGGGTGAGGATGGTCTCCAGCTTTCGCTGCGACGGCTCGTCCAGCACGCGGGCGAGCGGGGCCCCCACCACCTGGCGCTCCAGCGCGCGCTCCAGGCGCCCGTTGGACTCCAGGACGGTGCCGTCGCGCGCCAGCTCCAGCACAAAGCCGGGAAAGCCGCGCAGCAGCGGGTGCACCCCCAGGGCCGCCACGTCCTTCATGCCGCGAACCTTTCCTTCAGTCGCTCCGCCACCTCAACCGCGTCCTTCGCGGTGAGGTCCGCGCCCATCCGCTCCGCCAGCGCCGCGTCGCCCGCGAACGCCCGCCCGCCGATGGCGATCACGGGGCCGTCCTCGGGCATGGCCTCGCGGATGGCCCGCACCGTCTCGCGCACCCGCGCCAGGTGAGGGGTGATGGAGGCGGAGAGCGCCACCACCTCGGGCCGCCGCTCCTTCACCATCCGCACCAGGTCCTCCACGGGGACGCTGGCCCCCAGAAAGACGGTGTCCCACCCGTCCAGCTCCAGCAGGTCGCAGATCATCCGCAGCCCCAGCTCGTGCCGCTCGTCCTCCGCACAGGCAGCGACGAGGAGGGGCCCCGCGTCCACCCGGTCGCCGAACAGCTCCTCGTACAACCGCGACATGGCCAGCTGGGTGATGGCCGTCGCCAGGTGCTCGTCGGCCACCGTGATGCGGTTCTCCTGCCACAGCCGCCCGATCTCGTGCATGGCGGGCTGAAACACCTGCAGGTAGAGCGTGCGCGCGTCCATCCCGCCGTCCAGCGCGTCGTCCACCACGGCCAGCGCGTCGCGGCGGCTGCCGGCCCGGATGGCCGCCAGGTAGCGGTCGCGCGCCTCCTCCGCCGTCATGCGCCCCCCGCCTCGCGCAGGGCGATCACCCCGGCCTCCAGGCAGCTGGAGACGATGCGCGCCTCGTCCGGCCGCAGCCGCGCCCGGGCGTCGCTGGCGATGAGCTCGAACGAGCGGGCCAGCTCGCCCGTGGGGACGCCGCGCGCGCGGAGCACGCCGTCCACCCAGCGGGCGTAGCGCACGTACATGGCCGGGTCCTCCATCTCCACGGCGGGCGCCAGGTACTCCAGGTTGTACCGCATGTCCTGCAGGCACTTCAGGCGGCCGCGCTCGCCGTACTTGTCCACCAGCCAGGGCATCTCGGCGTACAGCAGGCCCGTGACGGAGCGGGCGATGGCCTCCTTCTGCTCCAGCAGCGCCGCGGCGGCACGCGCCCCGGTGCTCACCC
>DASQBH010001630.1:0-5824 GCA_035635315.1 Longimicrobium sp. | reverse complement strand
GGCCGAGGTCTGGACCTTCTGCCCGTCTTCCAGCACGTCCTCCCGGGTGATGGTGGCGGTCACCTCCATCTCCCTGACGCCGTTCAGGTAGCGGCCCATCCGGTCGAGCGCGTTCGTCGCCGCCGTGTCGATCTCCGCCTCCTGTGCCGCCGCCGGGGCCGGAGCGAGCCCCGCGCCGGCGAGCGCGAGCGCCATGCTCCCCCCGATCCCCACTCTCCTCAGCTTCCTCCTCATCGTCTCCCTCCGTTCGTTGAACGGTCCCCGGACCACCCCCGTAGTGGTGCATCTCAAGCTATCGCAATGTTTTCGGGGTTCTAGGACAGTCTTGCCCGGGCGGTGGGCGGCGCCGCGGGCCGAGGCATCGCTCCGCGGCACTCGGGACGGCATCCTGAAACGCGAATGGGCCTCATCCTCATACCAGATCCTGAAAAAGACTGGCTCTCACGCAGAGGAAGCAGAGGAAGCAGGGTGTTTGCTCTGCTTCCTCTGCTCCCTCTGCGTGAGATTACTTGTTTGCCGGATCCGGTATCACACGGAGCCGGCGGGGTCGACGGAGGGCAAAGCTCCATCGACTCCGTCGACTCCGCGTGGACAGGGCACGATCTGCTCGCGCCCTGTGTTCAGCCGGACCCGGGATCAGAACGGCATCCCCAGGGTGGCGTACAGGCTGCCGCGCTCCCCGTAGGCCCAGGCGACGGTCGCGGCGTACCCCAGCGTGCGGAAGGAGAGTCCGCCGCCGTAGCCGGTGTGCCACCCATCGGGCGAATCGCCGTCCAGGTACACGCGTCCGGCGTCGGCCAGGCCAAAGCCGCCCAGGTGCACCCGGGCCAGTCCCAGGTTCACGTAGGCAATGGGGACCCGGAGCTCTGCCGAGCCGGCGAGCGCCGCGTCGCCGCGGAACCGCTGGTGGACGAAGCCGCGCAGGGTCCCCAGTCCGCCCACGAAGGCGGACTCCTGGAAGGGGAACTCGCCGACCGCCGCCTGGCCCTCGGCGCGCAGCGCCAGCGTGGGCCCACCGCGGCCGGGAACGGAGAGGTAGCCGGTGGCCCCGCCCGTGAACCGCGCGAAGGGGCTCCACCGGTCGGTGCCGTACCCCTCCGCCAGCAGCGACACGCGGCCGCCTTTGCGCGGGTACAGGGGATGGTCGCGCCCGTCGAGCTCGACGCCGCCCGCCGCGCCCATCTGCCAGAAGCTCTCGTCACCCCGCAGCCCCGGGGTGGCGGCGCGCACCTCCCCGGGGTTGGTCCACTTTACCACCGGTCCGGCGAACAGGCGCCACCACCGGGGATGCACCTCGTACGCGGCCTGCACCTGCAGCTGGGTCTGCTCCACCACGAAGTCGTCGTCGTCGGCGTCGTCGGGGCTGTCGTTTCCCAGGCCGTGGAACCGCACGTCCTCGAAGTTGGTGGCGTGCGCGTTCAGCCAGACCGACGCGGGCCGGTTGGTGCGCCGCCGGTCGTACTGCAGCCTCCCCCCAAAGCCCAGCTCCGTGGGCGCCCAGAGCGCCTGCACGCTCAGCCGCTGCGCGTACGGGTCGCGGCGAAAGCCGTGGCGCGTCCACACGGGTCCCGCGCCGAGCACCGGTCCCACGTTCAGCCTCCAGGCGGCGTAGGGCGCCAGCGGCGACATCGCGCTCCCCCAGTCCCGCGGCGAAGTGCCCCACACCGAGGTCCGCTCCGGCGGCTGCCACGCGCGCCGGTCCAGGCGGGCGCGCTCGACGTGGTTGCTGCCCTTATCGTCGTAGAACAGGGTGCGGCCGCGGTCCCGTGCGTGGTGGCGAAACTCGTCGTCGCCTCCGCCGCCGATCACGCGCACCAGGACCCCTCCCTGCGCGCCGGGCACCACGATCCCTCCATCCGCCCCGCGTACCGTCACCCGGTCGTCGCCGCCGTGCAGGTACAGCCGCACCTCGCGTGTCTCCGACGGCAGGAACTGGCGATGGAAGTAGGGCTGCCCGGGGTAGCCGCCCTCGGTGTACACGGTGACGTCCACCGCGCCGTTGGGAAGGCGGCCGATCTCCGCGCGCTCCGCCTGGTCGGTCACGTGCACGTCCACCTCGCGCGCCGCAAGGCGGTAGAAGCGGGCGGCCGCCTGGGGGAGCCCGTCGCGGCGGGCCCGGAGCACGGCCGCGAGCGCGTCGCCCTGCAGAACGCCGTACTCGGGGGGAAGGCGCCCCACCGCCGAGTCGATCACGGCATCGGTAAGCCGGGCGCGCAGGAACTCGGCGGTCGAGTCCCACGCCTGGCGGGGAAGGCCGGAGAGCAGCAGCCGGTCCAGCTGGGCCGCGTGGGAATGGAAGGGGAGGGCGCTGCCGATCCGCGCCCTGAAGCGCGTGAGCGTGGGCATCCGCGAGCGGACCAGGGCGGGGACCAGCCCCTCGGCGTGAAAGAAGGCGTTGTCGCGGTCGCGGGGAATGGGGATCCACCAGTGCAGGCCGCCGCCGTCGATGCGCGCCCACCGCCACTGGTCCCACCCCCGGTCCCAGTCGCCCAGGTACAGGTCCATGAGCCGCGCGGTCAGCACGGCGTGCGCGTGCACCCGGTTCACGGGGTCCTCTTCCAACAGCCGCCGGAAGTCTTCCGACCCCTCCACCTCCACCGTCCGCGCCCACCCGTCGGTGGGGCGCACCTCCAGGAGGGCCACCCGGTGCCTGAAGCGCGTTCGCGTGGAATCCAGGAACGGGTGGTCGGGAACCCGGTACAGCCGCGGGGTCGCGTGCAGCACGTTGGCCGCCCTGAGGAGCGGCTCGGCCACCAGCGCGGCGCCCGGATGCTCGGCGCTGATCAGGTCCTGCGCGATGGTGTGCACCAGGGTGCCGTGCAGATCGGGAGGCACGGCCGGGGTGATGTTCTTGTCTACCGAGCGCAGGACGTATTCCCGGCCGTCGGCGCCCTTGAGCCGCAGCGACTCGGTGGAGCGGCCGCCTCCCTCGCGCAATAAGGTGAGCCCGCCCGCGAAGGTGTCGGGGTCCAGCACGGGAATGGCCAGGGGCGTGGTCCAGAGAGGGCGGTAGTTCTCGCCCAGCAGGAGTTGATGGAGCCCCCCGGCATCGTACCGGGCGCCGGCGGGGGGCGACATCTCGCCGGGAAGCGCCACGGAGCGCGCCGCCTGGCCTGCCAGCCCGGCGGGAACGAGCACGAACAGGGCGCAGAGCGCCGCTCGCAGACAGCGGAATCGCGGCATGGGTAGGGCCTTGCTCTGGGGGTGCACGCCTCCGCGCGGGCAGGCGCCTCGTGCGGAGTGGGTCGTGGCCTCGGTGCAAGCATACCGGGTGCGGCAACGCGCCTCTTGCACGCGCTTGCCCGTCGTGGCGATTCCGGAAAACAAACGTCTCCCGCCGAATGGCCGCGGGGTCCAGCCCGGGCCGTGGAAGGAGCGGAGCGTTCCGGGCATGGTGCGTCATACCAGACCCGGAAAAGAAAGGCTCATACGGAGAAACGGAGCAACGGAGAGGTGAAGGACCGGATGCAGCTCCTCCGTTGCTCCGTTGCTCCGTATGACACCCTTTCTTTCAGCGGACTCGATGTCATACCGGCTTGCGGAACGTCCTTCAGGATCGGGAGTCGGAGAGCCGGCAGGAATGCGGGATTTCTATCGGATTCCAGAACGATCCTCGACAGCCTGGTATGATCCTGGATGCCCGCTGCGAAAGAGTTCGGTCATCCTGAGGGAGCGCCGCGCGTAACCTGAAGTTTCACCATCGCTTGCGCGCGACCGGTTGAGCAACTTCAAGTTCCGGAGGCGCGCTCCCTCAGGAAGTCATACCGGATCCGCAACAAGATTCCGGATACGATGCGGCAAACGGTGTCATCCTGAGGAAGTCGCGCACCCTGGTCTCTCCAGACGCGCGATTGCCTGTGCGCCGACCGAAGGATCTTTACGATGGGCGCACGGTTTTGTCGGCCAGGTTGGGTTCCGCGCGAGAAGCCGCCCGTTCCCGATAAAGATTCTTCGGTCGGCGCACAGGCGTTCGTGCAAGGAAGATGATTACACGCGGCGCCTCCCTCAGAATGACACCGATGCCCCAATCTTGAACACGCTCTCCTGCCCGCGGTCACCTCATCAGCGCCACGTTGCGCCAGAGGTTCTGCAGGCTTTCCGTGCCGCCGAAGAGGGTCGTGAAGTTGGTGGAGTCGACCAGCACGATGTCGCCGGCGCGCGCCTGGGCGGGCGGCATCCAGAGCAGGCAGTTGAACTCGGTGTTTCCCGCGGCGGTGAAGGGGTGCGGACGGTGCGGATCGACCTGCTGGCGGGCCAGCACCTGCACGCCCGCGGCGCCGTCCACCAGCGCGTAGTGCGGAAGGTGAGGGTGAAAGTTGAACGTGGTGACGTTGTTCAGCAGCCCCTTGGCGTCGACGTCGTGAAACGGCGTGAGCGGCGCGATCTGGCTGGTGCCGTCGACCACCGCGGGGCGCAGGCCGTACTGGTTGAGCACGGGGACGTTCAGCGCCTGCATCAGCGAGCGCGTGTACTGGCTGAAGCGCTGCTGCCGGGGAACCAGCGGGTCGCCGTGGTGCTGGTACTCCGTCTGGCGCTGCTCCATGTCGTCGGTGAACCCCACGTCGTGGTGCGGGCCCAGGATCAGGCAGGTGCCCTCGCGCCCGAGCCATTCCCGGATCGCCTCCACCTCCGCCCGCGACGCCTCCTGCTCGGCCAGCAGGTGGTCCAGGCCGAACACCATCAGCGTGTCCGTGTCGGCCAGCACCCGCTCGTCGATGGGGCACTTGTACCCGGCCTGGTCGATTCGCTGAAAGACGGCGACGGGGTTCCCCGTGGCCTCGCCCACCAGGTACTGAAAGCCCAGCGAGGAGCGGTGAAAGAGCTCCAGGGTGCCGGCGATGCCCTGGAGGAACGCGGCCGCGTCGTACTCCGGCGTCTCGTACTCCGGCCACGACACGTTGCGCACCTCGGTCATGGTCGAGAACCGGTTCTCCATGGCGGCCGGATCGCGGTTGGCCTCCCAGGGATAGCTCCACGTCCAGTAGATGCTGACGCGGCGCCGGCCGGGTGTGTACCTGCGCGGGATGTGGGTCTGGTTGTAGGTGCGGGCGAACGTCCGGCTCATGGAGTCCTCGCTTTCACCGGGTCTGCCCGAGCGACGCGAGCCAGCGCAGCGCCCCCAGGCCGGGGAGGAAGAAGTACGCTCCGCCGCGGAGCGTGGTGAACGCCGGCAGTCCGGTCACCTTCTGCCGGATCGGGCGTTTGGGGATGGTGAAGTCGAGCGTCCCGTCCTGCGTGCCGATGATGGGATCGCGCTCGTTGCCCAGATCCTGGAAGTTGCGGTCGTTGACCCACACGTTCTGCGCGAACTCGAACTGGCGGACCAGGCTGGCGCAGAGCACGAACGCGGCGATCCCCCGCTCGCGGCCGTCGTCCGGCACGTCCTCGGGCAGAGGAGGGCCGTAGGTGGCCCCGCGGCGGATCATGCGTCGCCGGTTCAGGTTGACCCCGGTGTCGCGCGGGTTCATCCGCCGGATGTGCGAGCCCACCGGCACGGCGTACCCGTGCGGGTCCATCTCCTTGAAGTTGAAGTCGTTGTTCCGCTGCATGTCGGCGCCCAGCGCGGCGTCGTCGCGGTCGGGCGCCAGCGCCAGCGGAGCGCCGCTCCTCCAGCGCCCCATGAGCTTGGCGGCCGCGAGCTCCTGCTCCTCGCGGCTCTCGCCCCGCGAGCGGAGGAACTCGCGGAACCTGCCCACGTGCTCTTCCAGCCGGCGGTAGGCCATGTAGCTGCCGTTGCGCGACAGCACCTCGGGCTCGGGCTGGTTGGCCGGGGGGCCGTCTTCATCGGGATAGCCCAGGATGAACTCGCCCGGTTCGAGCGGCG
>DASQBH010001629.1:0-4982 GCA_035635315.1 Longimicrobium sp. | reverse complement strand
AGAGGGTGCGAGCCTGGGCGAGCGGGTGAGGGCCCCCAAACGAAGCGGCGCCCCCGGAGATCCGGGGGCGCCGCTGCCGTCACTTCACCCGGCCTTTCGGCCGCCGAACCTTCCAGGGAAGGCTCAGTACCCGGGGTTCTGCTGCAGCGCCGGGTTGGCGTCGATCTCACGCTGCGGAATGGGGAACAGCAGCTTGGGACCGGTCAGCCCCAGGGAGGCCATGTACGTGGCCACCGACGGGATGTCGTTGAACCGCTTCAGGTCGAAGAAGCGGTGCCCCTCGTAGAACAGCTCCAGCCGGCGCTCGTTGAGCACCGCCACCAGCACCTCGGTCTGCGTGTCGACCGAGGCGTCCAGGTCGGCCACGCCCGCGCGGTTGCGGATGGTGTTCACGTCCTCGACGGCCTGCACCAGCAGGTTCAGGCGCGCGGCCGCTTCGGCGCGGATCAGGTACACCTCGCCCAGGCGGATCACCGGCACGTTGTCGGTGCCCGTGGCCACGTCGGTGTACTTGAAGGCGTACGCCGAGTTGCCGGAGCCCTGGAACGCCACCGCGCGCCGCTCGTCGCCCGCCGAGAAGGCGGTCAGCAGCGGCTGCGTGGTGGTGCCGGCGTTGGACGGCGCGATGCCGCGGCGTCCGCCCAGCGAGCTGGGGAAGAACCAGAACGCCAGCGCGTTGCTGTCCGTCACGCTGAAGGGGATGGTGAGGATGTCCTCGTCCGTTCCCTCCGACTGGTAGTTGAACACCGCGGCGTAGTCGTCCTCCAGCGCGAACGGCCCGTTCTCGATCAGGTCGTTCGACAGGTCGTACGCCTGCTGCCACTCGCGCTGGTACAGGTGCGCCCGCGCCTTGAGCGCCTGCGCCGCCTCACGGGTGGCCCGGCCGGCCGGCTGCTCGCCGTCCGCCGCCAGCGGCAGGTCGGCCATGGCCGCCGTAAGCTCGGCCTCGATGAACGCCCAGATCTCCGCCTCGGTGCTGCGGGGAACGTTCGACGCCTCCGAAAGCTCCCACTCCGGCTGCGTCACCAGCGGCACGCCGCCGAAGAACTTCACCAGGTTGAAGTAGCCCAGCGCGCGGACAAAGCGCGCCTCGGCCGCCAGCGAGGCGGCCTCGTCGGCGTCCAGGTCGACCACCTCGGGCGCCGCGGCCACGATGTTGTTGGCGCGGTTGACGGCGTCGAACATCTCGTTCCAGATGTCCGTGATGCCGCCGTTGTCGGCCTTCACGCTGCGCGTCGAGACCTCGCGGTCGGTGGTGTACGTGCCCGTAAACCGCAGGTTGTCGGAGTACAGGTCCGGGTAGATCAGCAGGTCACGGCAGTAGCTGCCGTCGCAGTTCTGGAACGCGTCGTACATCGCGTTCGTCGCCACCCGGATCTCCTCCGGCGTGTCGAGCGCCTCCTGCTGGGGAATGCTCTGCTGCGGTGTCGGGTTCAGCGGGTCGTCGCACCCGGCCAGCAACACCGTGGCCGCGACGAGGCCCAGAAATCCGTACTTCATAGGTCAGTTCTCCGGTTTCAGAAGCCTACGTTCAGGCCGACGGTCAACGTGCGCGCCTGCGGAAGCGTGTAGAAGTCGATGCCGCGGGTGATGGCGGCCGCGCCGTTGAAGTTCACTTCGGGGTCGAAGCCGCTGTAGTCGGTCCAGGTGACCAGGTTCTGGCCCTGGACGTACACGCGCATGGTGCGCAGCCCCATGCGGCCCGCGAACCCTTCGGGGATGTTGTAGCCCAGCACGGCGTTCTTGATGCGGACGTACGAGCCGTCCTCGACGAACCGGCTGGACGAGCGCACGTTGTCGTTGCTGTCGTACCAGGTGGCCCGCGCCTCGGTGGTGCTGGGGTTGTCCGGCGTCCAGCGGTCCAGCGCGCGGCCCGAGTTGTTGTCGATGAAGGTGCCGAACGCGTCGGTGTACTCGCGGTTGCCGTTGTACACCTCGCCACCCATCGAGAACTGGGTGAAGATCGACGCGTCGAACCCGCCAAAGCTCAGGCTGTTGGTCCAGCCGCCCTGGTAGTCGGGCCACGGGCTGCCGATGTACTCCTGGTCGTCGGCCGTGATCAGCCCGTCGGGCTGCCCGGTGAGCTCGCCGTTGGCGTCACGCCCGTTGATGTCGGCGAACTTCACGTCGCCGGGCACCGTGAACGGAGACTGGAACGCCGACCCGGCCGCGCAGGTGGCGCCGGTGTTGTCGTAGCAGATCTCGTCCTCGGACTGGAAGATCCCTTCCATCACCCAGCCGCGGAAGAAGCCCAGGGGCTGCCCCTCTTCCACGCGCGCCACGAAGTTGCCGTTGATCGGCTCGCCGCGGTACAGGCGCGTGACCTCGTTCTTGTTGTGCGACACGTTCAGCTCCGAGGTCCACTCGAAGCCGTTGCGGCGGCTGGGGCGCACGATCTGCGCGCGCAGCGCCACCTCGTACCCCGTGTTCCGCATCTCGCCGATGTTCTCGGTGATGGTGGCGAAACCGGTCGAAAGCGGGATCGGACGGTTCAGCAGCAGGTCCGACGTGTTCTTGTTGTACCAGTCGAACGTCAGGCCCACCCGGTCGTCCAGGAAGCCGGCGTCGAAGCCCAGGTTCAGCTGGTCGGTCTTCTCCCAGCTCAGGTCGGGGTTGGCCAGCTGCGACGGCGCAATGCCGGGGCGGTCGCCGTAGTTGAAGCCGCCGCCGTACAGGCCCAGCGCGTCGAAGTTGCCCAGGCCCTCCTGGTTGCCGGTGCGGCCGTAGCTGGCGCGCAGGGCAAGGTCGCTCACCACCTGCTGGTCGGCCATGAAGCTCTCGTCCGAGATGCGGTACAGCACCGAGGCCGAGGGGAACACGCCCCAGCGGTTGTTCTCACCGAAACGCGACGAGCCGTCGGCGCGCACGTTGAAGGTGGTGGTGAAGCGGTCGCGCCAGGTGTGCTGCAGGCGCCCGAAGAACGACATCAGGTTGTACTCGGTGATGCTGCTGGCGCCGCCCGTGATGGTGGACGCCGAGGCCAGCTGCTTGAACGAGCTGGTGGGGAACTGCGTGCCGAACACCTGGTTGAACTCGGTGTCGTTGGCCTCGTAGCTGGTGCCCACCACGCCCGAGAACAGGTTGCTCTCGTTCAGGTCGCGGTTCCAGCTCAGGGTGCCCTCGGTGAGCACCTTGGTCGCGTACGAGTTGCCCACCTCGCCAAAGCCGTTGGAGCCCGTCGCCGCGCCCACGATCGGCGAGTCGTACAGGTACCCGCGCAGGTTGTACTGGTCCAGGCCGAAGTTGGCGCGGGCGGTGATGCCCTCCGCCAGCCGGTAGTCGGCGAACAGGTTGCCCAGCACGTGGAACGAGCGCTCCTCGGCGCGGTTCTCGATGTTGAGCGCCACCGGGTTGCTGTACGCCAGCGTGGCCAGGTTGTACGAGCCGTCGTCGTTGTACACCGCGTCGACCGGCGCGCTGGCGATGGCGTTGCTGAACGGGCCGTAGATGGTGTTGTCGCCGCGGGCGCGCTCGATGTTGCTGCGCGTAAGCGCCACGCTGGTGCCCAGCGTAAGGCGGTCGCTGGCGGTGTAGTCCAGGTTCACGCGGCCGTTCATGCGCTCGAACCCGTACCCCGACACGATGCCGTCCTGCAGGAAGCGCGTGCCGCTCACGTAGTAGCGGGCCCGCTCGGTGCCGCCGGCGATGGAGCCGAACAGGTTGCTCATCGGCGCCGACTCCAGGATCTCGTCGATCCAGTCGGTGTCGACGCTGGGATCGACCTCGATGGCGTCGCAGAAGAGCGGGTCCGTGGGCGCGCCCCAGTCGTCGCAGTGGGGGATGTCGTCGCCCTCGTAGCCGAACAGGTTGATGTGCAGCGTCTCGCCGCCGCCCAGGTCGATGTCGGCGTCGCCGTCAGACGTGTACGCGTCGTTGTACACCTCGATGTACTCGGCCGCGTTCAGGAACTTGGGCTGGCGCCACGCCTCCTGCACGCCGTAGTAGGTCTGGAAGCGGATGTCGGGACGGTCGCCCGCGCGGCCGCGCTTGGTGGTGACCAGCACCACGCCGTTGGAGGCGCGCGAGCCGTAGATGGCGGCCGCCGACGCGTCCTTCAGCACCTCGATGCTCTCGATCTCGTTCGGGTTCAGGTCCGACAGGGCGTCGATGCCCTGCGTCTGCCCGATGGAGATCTGCGACAGGTCGCCCTGGATGAGCGGCACGCCGTCGATCACGTACAGCGGCTCGTTGCCGGCCGTGATGGACGACGAGCCGCGCACGCGCACCGAGATGGCCGAACCGGGCACGCCCGAGTTCTGCGACACCTGAACGCCGGCCACGCGGCCCTGCAGCACGTTCTCGATGGTGGCGGTGGGCGCGCTCTGCGTCACCTCGTCGGGACGGATGGAGGCGATGGAGCCGGTGGCGGTGCGGCGCTCCACCTGGCCGTAGCCGATGACCACCACCTCGTCCAGCCCCAGCACGTCGGCGCCGAGGGTGAAGTTGGCTTCGGCCGGCTGCGCGCCTACGGTAACGGTGCGCGTCTGGGCCGCATACCCGATGCGGACGGCGCGCACGGTGCGCTGGCCGGCCGCCACGTTGCTGAGGGTGTAGGCGCCCTGCTGGTTGGTGACCACCGTCTGTTGGGTCCCCACCACGGACACCTGCACCCCCTGGAGCGCCTGGCCCGAGCCCTGCTCGGTCACCCGGCCCCGGATGGTTCCCCCTTGCGCGAAGGCCGCCGCGGGCGCGAGCGCCAGCGTAAGGGCCACGGCAAGCAGCGTACGAAGTCTTGTCATCCTGCGTCTCTCCTGGTTGAGCGCCGGCCCCCCGTGAGCCGGCGAACGCTCCCGACCGACTGCGTGTGGTTGAGGATCGTGCACCCCCGGACCCGCGGGGTGCCGCCCGCGTCCGCGCCCGTCCGGGCGCGATGCGCGCGTGTTCCGCCAACGACGCGTGCGCCCGTCCGCGAGACGGGCGGCTTTCCTGCCCTCGCGCCGGCTGCTTGCCGGAACTGCGGGGGGTTGGGGGGGAAAGGAAGG